>CALPVO020000040.1 GCA_943327025.2 Janthinobacterium lividum | reverse complement strand
TCCATGCAAGTCCACCAACACGGGTGGAATGTCCTTCTTCACCAAGTTCAGATCTTTGAAGGGGCCACTGACCACGTCTTCTACGACTGTGCTGCCGCTTGAGGGTGCCGGCATCGCAGGTGGCGCCGTGACTGACGCAGGCACTGCGGCCGGAGCGGGTGGCCTGTCCGGTGGCATGTCCGGTGGCATGTCCAGCGGAATGTCCGGCGGATTGTCGCGCGGGGACGCGTTGGCCACCGCCGCCAGTGCCAGAGTGCCTAGCAGCAAAGGAATCAGTAACGAACCAGTGCGCAGCTTCATGGCACCACGTTAGCATGGCGGCCCCGAAGGCAGTGTTGCCCGGAACGCAGAGCAGGCCCCACCGCATGATCGCCAATGACCGTTTCGATGCTGCTTTCTTCAAGCGCTATTACGCCAATCCGGCCACGCGCGTGGCCACGCGGGAGGATCAGGCGCGGCTCGCAGCGCTTATCGGTGGCGTGGCGCACTACTGTGGCTTCCGCGTGAAGCGCCTGCTAGACGCCGGTTGCGGCGTGGGCTGGTTGCGCACGCCGTTGCGGCGGCAGTTCAAGGGCGCGGAATACGTGGGGCTCGAGGTTAGCGAGTATTTGTGCCGCAAGTATGGCTGGGTGCAAGGCAGCCTTCCGGGCTATACCGACACCAAGGGCTTCGATCTCGTGGTCTGCCACGACGTGCTGCAATACCTGCCCGACCGCGAAGCGGCGCGGGCCATTACTTCGCTGGCGCAACTGTCGCGCGGCTTGCTGTATTTCAGCGTGCTCACCGCCGGGGACTGGAAAAACAACGCGGATACCTCGCGTACAGATCGTGGGGTCCACTTGCGTCCGCGTGATTGGTACGAGCGACGCTTGCGCCGGCATTTTCGGCATCTGGGCTTTGGTGTTTATGCCTTGCGCAGTTACGCACCGTTGCTGTGGGAATTGGAAACCCCTTGGAAGTGATGCAAGCGAGGGTTCCGCCGGTGTTTTGTTTTGCAGTGCAGGATTGACCTGGTTCCGAAAATCGGCGAAAACTCACCTCAAAGGAAGGGTCCCATTCCACGCAGGATGGGCTCCGAGGGGGGAAGACGAGCAGACGCGCCTTTGCGCCGCGCCCGGCAGTTAGCGCTGTCGGGCGCGTTTCGTTCAGGCTTGCTGCTAGAATTCATCGAACGGCATTGGCTGGTCTTTAAGCCTACCGCTGCCGAGCATTACTTGGCCTTGTGCTGTTTTTTCAGGGGGATACTCATGCAGATTTCGCTTTCGCTGGCCCGTAAGGCCGTGTTCGGTACGGCGGCTGTGGCGGCTGCGCTCATGCTGGGTGCTTGTGGCGGCGGCTCGGGTGGCGACGACAAGCTCATCCACGCCCAATTCAAGATCGACTCCGTCACTCAGGACGGTGCGTGCGAACACGTGTCGGTGCAGGCGACGCCCAAGAATCTTGCGCCCGGCCAGGGCAGCATGTCGGCGACGGCCATGTTCTACACAGAAATCGACATGAAGCAGGTCAAGGAGGGCGAAGTCGCTTGTGCCGGTGAGGCGCAGTCTTCCCGTCCGCTCGGGACTGGCATCTGGGAGTTCAAGGTTCGCTTGGCATCCGGTCCGTCCATTTGCGAGCGTGACATTCAAATGCCTGCCGAAGGCCAGCCGGAGCTGACCGTCTCCTTCAAGGATGGCGATCCTGGCTGCACGTGATGCCTAACGGTCGCCCGGGGGGCTAGCGCTCCGGCGCGGTCGGCCCCCCGGGTTGGCTTTCACAAGCCAGCCCGCCGGGGCGCAAGGCTTCTTCCAACGCGGGCAGCAATGCCCGCGTTTGCGTTTCCAGAGCCACCAAAGCGGTGGTAGCGGCAGTGCGCTCATTGCGCCGCGCCGCCTCTTCCAAGGCGCGCGCGCTCCCCGCAGCGGGCTTGGCCACCAGCGCTGCCAGCGAACCCTTCAGGGTGTGCGCTGTGTGCTCCAAGGCGCCCCAGTCGCTGGCGGCCAGATGGTGTTGTGCCTCGGCGAGGCCGCGTGGCAAAGCGTCAAGCCCACCCTTCACCATGCGCGCCAGATAGCGGGCTTTGCCGTCCATCATCGCCAGCGCCTTTGCCAGGTCGATGCCGGTAGGTGTCCCTGCGGTGGTGTCGAGCGGAAGAGCCGGTATTGACGGCAATGCGCTCGCCATCCCGGTAGTCAAAGGGCCTGGCAGCGGAAAGGTTTTTGCCGCTGCGGCGTCCAGCGCTTCTGCGAGTTGTTGCCGCCGGATGGGCTTGGCGAGGTAACCGTCCATCCCTGCTTCCAGGCACGCCTCTCGGTCGCCCTGCATGGCGTTGGCGGTCATGGCAATGATAGGCACGCGCGAGCCTGAACCCGCCTCCGTCTCACGGAACCGACGGGTCGCTTCCAGACCGCTGAGGACGGGCATCTGAACATCCATCAGCACGGCGTCGAAGGTGCCCCGGGCCAGTGCGCGCAAGGCCGCTTCGCCGTCCGCTGCAACCACCGCTTCGTGGCCAAGACTGTCGAGCATCGCCAGCGCCAGCACCTGATTCACTTCGCTGTCTTCGGCGACCAGAATTCGCATGCGTTGTTGCCTTCTTGTTGCCGCGGCCTGTGCTTTGGTCTGTTCCGGGTCCTGCGCCATGGCCTTCGCTGGCACAGAAATCTGTGGCGGAAGCTCGAAATTCACGGAAAAAGCAAAGGTGCTGCCTTGGCCGGGGATGCTTTCCACAGCCAGTTCGCCGCCCATCAATCGCACCAGTCGCTGGCAAATGGAGAGGCCGAGCCCCGTGCCGCCATGGAGTCGTGTGAACGAAGCATCCGCTTGCTGAAACGCCTCGAAGATGCTCGTTTGCTTCTCGAGTGGTATGCCAGCGCCCGTGTCACTGACCTGGAACTGCAGGCGCTGATGAAAGGGAGTGGCTTGTGCCATGGAAATTCGCAACCGTACCTCGCCACGTTCCGTGAACTTCAGCGCATTGCCCAGCAAGTTCAGCAAGACTTGCCGCAAGCGACCCGGGTCGCCGAGGAGTTGTGGTGGTATGCCGGGGTCGGTGTTCAACAGCAGGCGCAGGCCTTTCTGTTTGGCTCTTAACTGAAATGGTCGCAGTGCTTCTTCGGCCAACGTTACGGGCGTGAAAGCGACCGTCTCTAGTTCCAGCTTGCCTGCGTCAATCTTCGAGAAATCCAGAATGTCATTGAGGATGACCAAGAGCGCTTCGGCTGACTTGAGCACGATTTCGAGGTATTCCCGCTGTTCGCGGTCGAGGTTCGTGTCCAGCGCCAGTTCGGCCATGCCAATGATGCCGTTCATGGGCGTCCGGATCTCGTGGCTCATGTTGGCCAGAAATCGACCCTTGGCTTGGTTGGCGGCATCGGCCTGTTCTTTAGCGAGGCGCAGTTCCTGCGCGGCAGCGTGCCGTTCCAGAAACAACCCCAGCTTGACGCCGACTTCCGTGAGGGTATTGACGAGCGAGCGATCTGCAACGCGCCGGTGTCGCGATAAAAACTCCAGCACACCCGCGCAACGACCATGGGCGATGACCGGTACGGCAATCGCGCAGCGTACGCCGGCAGTGGCAAGCCGCGGGTAGTGCTCGCTGTTGGCCGTGTCCTGCCAGTGGAGTGCAACGGGTCTGGACAGCACGCGGCCGGGCAGGTCTTCGCCCGCTGGCAGGTCTGCCAGGCTCCTCGCAGCCAGCCAGGAGGCATCGGCTGCGGGGTTCATCGCCCAACTCGCGGCACATTGCAGGGTTGCCGTGGGCAGATGGTGTTGCCAGTAGTGGGCGCCATCCCATTCCTGCAAAGTGCAGGACTGCGACAGCACCTGTTCTGCAGCCTTGAGTGGGTCCTCGGCAGTCGCCAGCACCTCACTGGTGGTGTGCAGGAGTTGCAAGGCGGTGTTGGCTTGGCTCAAGGAGCGGGTGCGCTCCACCACTTCGCCCTCGAGGCGACCGGTCAGGCTACGAAGCGCTTCATTGGACAGATAGAGCTCGCGGCTCTTGGCTTCCAGTATGGCTTCGGCTGCCTTCCTTGCCTGCCGTTCACGGTGGAGGCGCCGTTCCCAAAGCGCCTCGTCTTCACTAGTCATGCAGAGGGGGCCGCAAAGTAAACCTAACGATGGTGCCCGTACCACCCGAGAGGTCCTCGCGTTCCAGTAGGTGTGGGGCCCCGGCGCCGGCAAGACAGGCGCGGATGAGCCCTTCCGCTAGGTCCGCCAAACCCCGGCTGGACTGATACAGCATGACCAAGCTGTCGGGAGTTGGCCGATGGCATTGGAAGGTGGGCAGTTCCGCGTCCGGGTAGAGCTTGCGCACTTCTACGTGGATATAGCCATCGACGCTCTCCAGAAACGCCAGCGGCTCTGGTGCAGTGCTGAAGAACGCCGGGTATTGTTCACGAAAGCGGCCGTAAAGGTGCTCTCCGAACGACTTCAGGATGGCCGAGGGGGCAAGGCCGCTGCGTTGCGAATAGGCCTTTAGCAGGCAGCCCATTTCGGCGGCAGGGTAGGTTCCCACGGCCGTATAGGCGCCGTCGTTCGGCACCGCCGCCGCCTGAATGACGGCATCGACATATTCGGCTGAATGACGGCTTTCCGCCATCTCCAGGAATTCGGTGAATATCATGCCCTTCATGCAGTGACCTCAATCGACTTTGCAGCAGTTTCGGCGACTCTGGAACAGAATCGTCATGCTGCACAAGGTACCATCACGCTTGCCGGGTAGCCGCCCGGTGTTGCTGGCAGGCCTTCATGCTCGATCCCCTGACATCCCCGTTGCTGCGTCGCCTCATTTTGGGTGCCCTGTTGGGCGGTCTGGTGTTGCTGGCGTGGCTGGTGCTCGCGCCATTCGTGGTGCCGGTACTTTGGGCGGCCATTTTCGCCTATGTCAGCTGGCCGTTGTTTTTGCGATTGGAGCGCCTGCTTCGCAGCCGGCATCTGGCCGCCACGTTCATGACCCTCTTTATCGCCGCTGCCGTCATCGGTCCGCTCATTTGGCTGGCGCTGACGATGCAGCGCGAGTTAGGTGGTGCTTGGCAGGAGTTCGTGGCGCGCGCGGCAAAGGGCCAACTCACCTTGCCCGAGGGCGTTTCCCGTTGGCCGGTGGTGGGTCCGCGCCTGCACGAGCTGCTGGACG
Organism: Janthinobacterium lividum; assembly: GCA_943327025.2. Lineage (GTDB taxonomy): Bacteria > Pseudomonadota > Gammaproteobacteria > Steroidobacterales > Steroidobacteraceae > CAIOHZ01. The sequence continues at coordinate 7,029 of CALPVO020000040.1, read as the reverse complement.
AAGTAAGGCGCGACCCCAACGCCCTTGGCGCCGCCCTGTCGGAAATGGCCACGCGCCTGTTTGGCGAAATGGGTGGGGTGATGGGCGGCGTCGGTCGCAACCTTGCCAAAATGGGTTTCGCCGTGTTGGCGCTGTTTTTCCTGTATCTGTCGGGCGAGGACCTGCTGCGTCAAGTGCGCTTGGCCGCGGGTGGTCTGTTGGGTGCGCGCGTGGAGGGCTATGTGGAAGCCATTGGCGCCACCACCCGAGCGGTGGTTTATGGCTTGGTGCTGACGGCGCTCGCGCAAGGCGTCATGGCGGGTATCGGCTACGCCGCCGTGGGTTTCAAGGCGCCGCTGTTGCTCGGCGCACTCACGGTGCTCATTGCGCTTATTCCCTTTGGTACGCCGTTCGTCTGGGGTTCGCTGGCCTTGTGGCTGGTGCTGACCGGTGAGACCGGGAAGGGGCTGGCCCTGTTCCTCTGGGGAGCGCTGGTCGTCAGTTGGGTGGATAACCTCGTGCGGCCGCTCGTCATTTCCAGCGCTACGCGTATTCCTTTCTTGCTGGTCATGTTCGGTGTACTGGGCGGTGTGGCCGCCTTCGGCCTCATTGGTCTGTTTCTGGGGCCGGTGGTGCTTGCGGTAGCGCTGGCGGTGTGGCGCGAGTGGCTCGAGGAGCAAGGTGAGACGGGCTCTGCCCCATGACCATCAAGGTTCCGGGTTGGGTGCCGCCCACCCTCGGTCTGGTCAGCCGGGTGGCGCCGAAGGCGGTGGCGCGCGTGGTGGGGCACCGGGTGCTGCGACCGCGTCAGAACTCGCCACAGGCCTGGGAGATTGAACCGCTACGGGGCGACGAACCCTCCGCGCGTGAGTTGACCTTGGCCAACGGCCTGGCCGCGCTGTGCTGGGAACCGCTGGCTGCTACACGGGCACCGTGGGTATTCGCTCAGCACGGTTGGGAGGGTCGGCCCACACAGTTTCGTCCGCTGGCTGGGGCGCTGGTGGCGCAGGGCTACCGTGTCCTCGCCATTGAAGGCCCCGGGCATGGGCGTTCCCCCGGCAAGCAGGCCAGCCCTTGGTTGTTCGCCCAGGCCTTGCTGGCCGCGCAGGCCGAGTTTGGTGCCCCGGACGCGGTGGTAGGGCATTCCTTGGGGGGCGGTGCTGTGCCCATCGCGTTGGCTCACGGTTTACGGGCCCGTCGCGTGGCCACGCTGGGGGCTCCGGCAGCCATGTCGGAAATCACCGAGAACTTCCTCAAGGCGGTAGGTGTCGGGGGCGCTGCCCGTAACGAATTGCGGCGCCTGATGGACGAGCATGGTGGTCGACCCATGCGCGAACTGGACCCCGAAGTGCTGGCTGCGCTGGCCCCGGTGGCGCAGGTGCCGGCGTTGATTGTGCATTGCGTGGACGATGTGATTGTTGCGCCGGACCAAGGGCGACGCCTGGCGGCGGCCTGGCCGGCCGCTACCTTGCACGAAACCCGGGGCCTGGGGCACCGCAATCTGTTGCGTGACCCCGCTACGGTGGCGGCCGTGGTGGCTTTTTTTCAAGCCGGCTGAACTTCACCTGAAAAGGGCGGTCACAAACAGCGCAAGACGTTGATGGATATCCCCCGCGAAAGATCCTTTGGGGCGGATGCCGGTGCCTCTGTCAAAGATGGCACGGGTATCCGCCCCTTTTCTTTGCGATACTCCGACCCCGCCAAGGCCCGTTCAGGGCGCCCGAGGGCAGTTGGGTGGAAATGAAGCAAGTGAATGCCGGCAGTCTGCGCGCCATCGGGTACGACCCGGCGCAACGCGTGCTGCGCGTCGAAATGACCAACGGCAGCCTGATGGAATACAGCGGTGTATCCGACGACACCTGGCGCCGTTTTGCGGGCTCCGGTTCGCAGTGGAGTTTCTTCCGCGACAACATCGAGGAAAACTACACCGAGCGGCGCGTCCGCTAGTGCCCCGCTTCCGGCTTCGCAGTGTGCTGACGGTGGTCGTGACCGTTGGCATCTTCTACCTCGCGGCGTCCGTGCTGCAGCGCCAACTGGCGGGCGTCCAATGGGCGGACGTGCTGGTGCACTTGCGTGAAGTGCAATGGCTCACCGTGGCGGCAGCGCTGGCCCTTTGCGGGCTTTCCTACGCGTCGCTGGCGTATCACGAGGTGTTGGCGGTGCAGGAGGCTGCCGGGCTTGGCGGCTGCAGTCAGCGGCGCGCCTTCGCTACGGCACTGGTGGCCTACCCCATCGGCCACGCGGTGGGCGTCGGTGCTCTGTCGGGTGGCGCCATCCGCTTGCGCTGGTACACCGCGGCAGGCCTGTCGCTGGCGGAAGTGGGCCAGGTGGTGGTGCTGTGCACCATTCCCTATGCGGTCGGGCTAGGCGTGCTGTTATCCGTGTCTTTGCTGTGGCGCGGCGAAATTGCTGCGGCCTTGCTACATGTGCCTGCCCACTGGGCCACGGTTCTGGCTGTGGCGTCCTTGCTGTTCCATGTCGGTTATGTCACCGCGACCTTCCGGGTGCGTGGGCGCTGGCAGTGGCCGCGCTGGTTGGGTGGGCTGTCGTTGAAATTGCCCTCGGGCAGGCTTACCCGTATGCAGTATCTGCTCGGCGTGGTGGACGTCGGGGCGGCCGCCGGCATCCTTTACCTGTTCCTGCCCTCCGGCATCGGCATGTCCTATGTGGCCTTTCTGCCCCTGTACGTGCTGTGCATTTTTGCGGCCTTGGCCAGTAACGTGCCTGCCGGGCTGGGCGTATTTGAATCTGTATTGCTGGTGATGTTGCCGCACGTGCCTCCCGGCCAACTGCTGGGGGCGATGCTGCTGTATCGCTGCGTTTACGAGGTGGTACCGCTGGCTTGGGCGGTGTTCGGGCTGGCGCTGGCTGAACTCGCCGGTAAGGGCCGTTCGCTCAAGCCGCAGGACTAGCGCGACGGGCCCGTGCTGGCCACCACCGAGATACGCAGACGTCCGGTGTCGCTGGCGCCGGCATGCCAGTTGCCCGCGGCGCGCATGGCCGCACCCCTGGCTTGCAGGAACTGCGGCGTGGCGGCCGGTGCCGCGGTTTCCGCAGTGGTGTGAATAACCAGAAACTTCTCCCCATCGGTGGCGGGGTCGACCGGCAGATACAGGGTGTAAGCACCGCTCGGCGCCACTTCACCGCCTACCGGCTCCAGCACGAGATTCTCGGCCGGTGCCGTACGGGACACCAGGTGATCCCCATCGAGCATGACCGCTTCCGGATAAAACACGCGCCAGCCGCCGGGTACGTCGTTGGCGGCCGCAGGCAGCGCGCGCAGTTCGATACGGTAGGGGCTGGTGGCCATCGGCAGACGGAAAGCCACGAAACGGCTTTCGCCGGCATGAAATTGGTAGGTGGGCGAGCGGCTGTCGATGACCACTTCCAAGCTCTGACCGGGCGCGGGGAGATCCAGCCAGGTGAAATCGTCGGTGCTGCGGCAGCAGGTGGCGGGCGGGGGCGCCGGGTTTCCGGCCGGCGCTGCAGGGGCTTTGTCGACCGCGCCGCCAGCGGCCGCGGCCGGCAAACTGGCGGTCCAGCTGACGGCAGCCAGGCAAGTGCCGAGCAACGCATCGCGCCAAGAGTAGTTAAAAAACCAAGGGGTTCGTGCAAGCATCATTCCGTGAGGCTAGCACGCAAGTTACACTGCATGCCTCTTTGGGACCTGGAGTCCGCCATGACCCTCCTTCCGCGGAAGACCAGTCACCGGGCACCAGCGGTGGCTTTGTGCCTCCGCCGCGCCCTGCTTGTTGCCGGCATTTTCGCCGGTTTCGCCGCCAACGCCGGTAGTTCCCCCACCATGCCTCTCCCTTCCAAGCCTGCCGTGTCCACGGCGCAGCCGGTGCCGCCTGTGGCGGCCCGCAAGCCGCACCAGGTGCCTTCACCCAATGGCACCCGCGAGGACCCGTACTACTGGATGCGCGACGACGAGCGAAAGAACCCCGAGGTGCTGGCTTACCTCGCCGCCGAGAATAAATACCGCGATGCCTTGATGGCGCCAGTGAAGGACCTCGAAGAGAAGCTCTATAACGAAATTGTCGCGCGTGTGCAGCAGGACGACAGTTCCGTGCCGGCGCAGAAAGGGGCTTTCGATTACTACACGCGGTTCGAGCAGGGCAAGGAATACCCCATCCATGCGCGGCGTGCGCACGGGCAAGCCGGTGCGCCCGAGCAGGTGCTGATTGATGGCCCGGCGCTCGCCGCTGGCCACGATTTCTTCCAGGTAGGCAACTACGAGGTTGGCAGCGACGACCAACTACTGGGCTGGGCGGAAGACGCCGTAGGCCGTCGGCAATGGGTACTGCGCTTTCGCGACCTGAAAACAGGCCAACTGCTGCCAGACCGCATCGAGAACGCCGAAGCGGGCTTCGCTATCGCGAACGACAACCGCACGGTGTTCTATGTCGACAAGGACAAGCAGACGCTGCTGGGCAAGCGCGTCATGCGGCACGTGCTGGGTACGCCGGTAGCGCAAGACGTGGAAGTGTTCGCCAACGATGACGAAACTTTCTACCTCGGCGTGGGCAAGTCGCGCTCCGAGCGTTTCATCGCCATCTATCTGCAGAGCACGGTGTCCACCGAAGTGCGCTTGTTGGACGCGACCAAACCCGATGGCGAGTTCAAAGTAGTGTTGCCGCGCGAGCGCGACCACGAATACGAACTTGAAGACTTTGGCGATGACTTCATCCTGCGCACCAACTGGCAGGCTGCCAATTTCCGCATCGTCCGGGTGAAGGCGAGCGAAGTGGCGGACCGGACGAAGTGGCGCGACGTGGTGCCACACCGTACGGATTCGTTCGTGCAGGACTTCACTACCTTCAACACCTTCCTGGCGGTAGAAGAGCGGAGCGGTGGCCTTTCCAAGGTGCGCGTGTTGGGCTGGGATGGCCAGCACGATGCTTATGTGGATGCGGACGAGCCATCGTTCACGATGGCGCTAGGCACCAACGAGGAGCCGGCCGCGACCACGCTGCGTTACACCTATACGTCGTTGGCAACGCCGGCCAGCACCTACGACCTCGAGGTCACCACGGGCAAGCGCACGCTGCTGAAGCGTCAGCCCGTACTGGGTGGTTACAACCCGCAGGACTATGCGGTGGAATTCCGCATGGCAATGGCGCGCGATGGAACGCGGGTGCCGGTGAGCATCGTTTACCGCAAGGGCACGAAGCTGGACGGTACTGCGCCTGTGTACCAGTACTCTTACGGTTCCTATGGGTTGTCGACGGACCCTTCGTTCAGTGTTTCGCGGCTGCCATTGCTGGACCGTGGCTTTGTCTACGCCATTGCCCACGTTCGCGGTGGGCAGGAGATGGGCCGGCACTGGTACGACGATGGTCGTTTGCTGAACAAGCGAAACACCTTCACCGACTTCATCGACGTGACCCGTTTCCTCGTGGCAGAGCGCTATGGCCAGGCCGGCAAGGTGTTCGCCATGGGCGGTAGCGCTGGTGGTTTGCTGATGGGCGCCATTGCCAACCTCGCGCCGAACGATTACCGCGGCATCATTGCGCACGTTCCTTTCGTGGACGTAGTCACCACGATGTTGGACGAAAGCATTCCGCTCACCACCAATGAGTGGGACGAGTGGGGTAACCCCAAAGAGAAGGCGTACTACGACTACATGCTGTCGTATTCCCCCTACGATAACGTGGAGCGCAAGGCCTACCCGGCCATGCTGGTCACCACGGGTTTGTGGGATAGCCAAGTGCAGTATTTCGAGCCCGCCAAGTGGGTGGCGAAGCTGCGCGTCATGAAGACGGACAGTAACCCGCTGGTATTCCACACCAACATGGAAGCTGGCCACGGTGGCAAGAGTGGCCGTTTCCAGCGTTACCACGAATACGCCATGGAGTATTCGTGGGTGCTGCAGCAGTTGGCGCCCCATGAGTGCAAGTGCCAACAACCTTGAGAGCGCCGGCTACAGTACGGCCTCATTTTTCCGGAGAACTGCAACCATGAAGCTCTATTACGCCCCCGGCGCTTGTTCGCTGGCCTCGCATCTGGCTCTCATCGAGGCCGGGCTGTCTTTCAGTCTCGACAAAACCGATGTCCGCAACAAGAAGACTTCGACGGGTGAAGACTTCTTCGCACTGACCGGCGGTAAGGGCTACGTGCCCGCGCTGCAGTTGGATGACGGCACCGTGTTGTGCGAAGGCGTGGCCATCCTCCAGTACATCGCGGACCAAGCACCCGCTGCCGGCCTCGCGCCTGCCAACGGCACGCTACCGCGTTACCAGTTGCAGGAGTGGCTGAACTACATCGCTACCGAAGTGCACAAGAACTTCGGGCCATTGTTCAACCCAGCGTCTACGCCCGAGATGAAAGAAGGCGCCAAGGCGAACCTCGCCAAGCGCTTCGACTGGCTCTCGGAGAAGCTGACCGGCGGCGATTTCCTCATGGGTGCGCAGTTCACCGTGGCCGATGCTTATTTGGCCGTGGTGTTGGGCTGGACGCGTGTGGTGGGCATTGACCTGGCTGTCACGCACCCGGTGTTGGGCGCGTACCAAGCGCGTGTCATGAGCCGCCCCGCGGCCCAAGCCGCCATGAAGGCCGAAGGCCTGCTGGGCTGAGGAGGCGTTTGGGCGGCAGCAGGCTGCCGCCGGTCGCGAGCAAGCTCGCTCCCACAGGAGAGCGAGCTTTTTGGGAGGCAGCTGGCTGCCGACTCCAGGGAAGGGAAGCGCGCTTGGTGGGAGGCAACTGGCTGCCGCCTCTGGCTAGCTCCAACTGCGGCGTGTGAAAGGCAGTTGCCGCACAGCTTCGCCGGTCAAGGCACGCAAGGCATTGGCCACGGCGGGGCCGATGGGTGGGGTGCCCGGCTCACCGACACCCGTGGGCGGTTCGGTGGATTCCACCAAGTGCACTTCCACCACCGGCATTTCATTCAGCCGCAGCGGCTGGTAGGCGTGGAAGTTGGTCTGTTCCACTTGGTCTGCTGCGAAGGTGATTTCTTCGCGTAGGGCTGCGGACAGCCCATAGGCGATGGCGCTTTGCACCTGCTGCTCGACCAAGCGCGGGTTGATCACGGTGCCGCAGTCCATGACAGCC
>CALPVO020000039.1 GCA_943327025.2 Janthinobacterium lividum | reverse complement strand
GGCGCTTACCGGTCACCTGACAGACTCGGGACATGGTCGATTCCTCGTACCTTGCGCCCACACCAACGGGTGCCGGGCGGCTCAAGAGCCGCGTATTAAGCCAAAAACCGGGGCAGCAAGCAAGTAGCGTTTTCGAGCGGCCCAACGGGGCGGGGCGGTGAGCGGCGGTGCGGTGTTTCAAGTGGCTGTTTTGAATAGGGTTTCGAATGCCGTGGGGTAATGGCGGGCCTTGCCCAAACTGGGCTTGGGACACGCAGGACGCGCACGGGATGCGCTTCAGGGCAGTAAGCCCCGCTCGGCGAGGCTGGTGCAGTCCGGGCCGCCGACAATGAGGTGGTCCACGACGCGGATATCCACCAGGGCCAGCGCATCCCGCAGGCGCAGGGTGATGGCCTCGTCCGCTCGGCTGGGCTCGGCGATGCCGGAGGGGTGGTTGTGGGCGAGGATGACAGCGGCGGCGCGGCGCGCCAAGGCGCTTTTCACGACTTCGCGCGGATGGACGCTGGCGCCGTCGATGGTGCCGCGGAACAGTTCCTCGAAGGCGATAAGGCGGTGGCGGTTGTCGAGGTGCAGGCAGCAGAACACCTCGTGTTCCCGGTCGCGCAGTTGGGCGCGGAGGTAATCCCGCGCGGCACGCGGGCTGGCCAGCAGCGGGCCTTCGCGCAGCGCTTCGAACTGGTGACGCCGCGCCAGTTCCAGCGCGGCTTGCAACCGGGCATAGCGCGCGGCGCCCACGCCGGGGTGAGCGCACAGCATTTCCGTGGGGGCGGTCAGTACGGCGCGGAGTGACCCGAACCCCTGCAGCAAGTCGCCCGCCACCGTCAGTACGGACTTGCCGGGGACCCCTTGCCCCAGCAAGAGCGCTAGCAGTTCAGCCTCGTTCAGCGCGCTGGCGCCTTGGAGAAGCAGTTTCTCGCGTGGGCGGGGCCCGGGTGGCCAGACGGCGGGCGCCCCCCGGGCGGCTGCTGGCCGGGCGGTAGCGAGTGGGGGTGGTGGTTGCGACATGGCTGCAGCATCGCCGCCCGCAGTGGGTAAACCAAGGTCCATTGCGGTCGCGTTGGGGCCATTTTGCGTGGCCCCGCCGCGGGAGCCCCGGATATGTACCTTGTCGTTCCAGATACGGAGAGAAAGGGCCGATACCCGCGGTAGACTCCCGACGAAGACCAGCGGGCAAGTGCTTCAGGGGGAGTGGTGCGATGAGCGAAACAGTGGGTTTCCGGCAGATGAAGGACGGAACGCGCGAAGATTACCTGCTGCTGCAACGGCTGGAACACGACTACCTCGTGACCTTGCCGGACCGTTTGATTGCCGGGCTGGAAAAGCTGCGCACGGGCCTCGGCGGCTACCCGGTCGACCGCTATACGCACTCGTTGCAAACCGCTACCCGCGCCTGGCGTGACGGCGCGGATATCGAGTTGGTAGTGGCCGCGCTGTTACACGACATGGGCGACGATCTCTCGCCCTTCGACCATGCCTCGTTGGCTGCGGCCATCATTCGCCCCTATGTGCGCCCGGAAGTCACCTGGATTGTCGAACAGCATGGTCTGTTCCAGTCCTATTACTTCGCCCACCATTACGACCAGAACCGGCACGCCCGCGAGCGCTTTCGTGACCATCCGTGGTTCGAGTCCTGCGCGGCGTTCTGCGAGCGCTGGGACCAAACCTCGTTCGACCCGGACTACCCCACCGAGCCGCTGTCCCGCTTCGAGCCCCTGCTGCGCGAAGTCTTCAGCCGGCCCGCGTTCGCCCCCCAGTACGTTGGCGTGGGCGCCCTTTAGGGTATCGCTGCCGGGAATGGCAGCCGTACCCATCGCCATTTGCAGTGCCCCTCTCGCACGGTGACAATCAGGCCCATGCAAACTGCCTCGCTTCCTGCCACGCCCCGTCCACTGCGCCTGCTAGTAGGTGTTAGCGGTGGTATTGCCGCCTACAAGGCCGCCGAGCTGGTTCGTCAGTTCGTTACCCGCGGTGCCGAGGTACAGGTCGTCATGACCGCTGGCGCTCGCGAATTCATCACGCCGCTCACTTTTCAGGCGCTGTCGGGCCGCCCGGTGCGCGACAGCCTGTGGGATGACGCTGCCGAAGCCGCCATGGGGCACATCGAACTGGCGCGTTGGGCCGATGCCATTGTCGTGGCGCCCGCTACCGCGGACCTGCTGGCGCGTATGGCGCAGGGGCAGGCGGACGATTTGCTGACCACGCTGCTGCTGGCGACCGACCGTCCCATTCACGTGGCCCCGGCCATGAACCGGCTGATGTGGGCCAATGCGGCCACGCAGGACAACGTGGCATTGCTTCGCACGCGGGGCATCAGGGTGCACGGGCCGGCCGAAGGCGCCCAAGCCTGTGGCGAAACCGGCCCCGGCCGCATGGTGGAGCCGGAAGCGCTGGCTGCCGCGGTCTGGGGCACTTTGCCCACCGCCGTTAGTGCCGATTCGCCTCGCCCGTGGGCCGGCCGCAAGGTGGTCATTACCGCGGGCCCCACGCGGGAGCCTATCGACCCGGTACGTTTCATCACCAACCGCTCCAGCGGCAAGATGGGTTACGCGGTCGCGGCAGCAGCCCGCGACGCCGGCGCCGAGGTCATTCTCGTGTCCGGACCAGTGGGCGTACTACCGCCCGCCGGCGTGCGCCTCATCGAAGTGGAAAGCGCTCAGGAAATGCACGACGCCGTGCACCGCGTCATTCATGGCACGGACGTGTTTATTGCGGCAGCCGCCGTGGCTGACTACCGCCCTGATTGCTGTGCGCAGGAAAAAATCAAAAAGGGTGCCGAGACTATGGCGCTGCAGTTGCGCCGCGCGCCGGACATTCTGGCTTCCGTGGCGGCACTCGCCCCGGCGGACCGCCCGTTCACCGTGGGCTTCGCTGCGGAAACCTGCGAAGTGGAGCGATATGCGCGCGACAAACTCGTGCGCAAGAATCTCGACCTCATTGCTGCCAACCAGGTCGGTGGTGGCAAGGGTTTTGACCGCGATGAGAACGAACTGCTAGTGCTGTGGGCTGAAGGCGGTGAGCGCCTCGCCTTGCAGGACAAGCGGCAACTGGCGGATGAACTGGTTGCCCTCATCGACCGGCGCATGCAGGTAGCCCCATGAACGCTAGGCCGCTGAAAGTTCGTGTGCTCGACGCCCGCTTGGGCAACGAGTTTCCCCTGCCGGCCTACGCCACGGCCGGTAGCGCCGGGCTGGACTTGCGGGCCATGGTGGAAGCACCGCTCGTCATCGAGCCGGGCGCTACGCATTTGTTGCCCACGGGCCTGTCGATCTGGGTCGAGGATCCGGGCTTGGCGGCGGTCATCCTGCCGCGCTCGGGGCTCGGCCACAAACACGGCATCGTGCTGGGCAACCTCGTGGGGCTTATCGATTCGGACTATCAAGGCCCGCTAATGGTGTCCTGCTGGAACCGTGGCGTTACGCCGTTCACGGTGGCGCCGGGCGAGCGCATTGCGCAGCTGGTGGTCGTGCCTGTGGTACAGGTGGTATTGGAAGTGGTGACGGAGTTCGCGGCCACCGATCGTGGCGCAGGCGGCTTCGGGCACACTGGGCGCTGACGGGTCCGCTGTCTTCTCGCGCGGAATGGCGGCGCTGAATGATGGCGCTGAATGATGGCGCTGAATGATGGCGCTGGCCGGCGGCTTCGCGGCCTAACGTGGCTCAGCGCTTGCTGGCGGCTTCCGGAGCCAAGTGCAAATAGCCGCCCGGACCGTAGTCCTTCTCCAAACGCTTCAGTTCGCGGAAACGGGCGATATCCCGGGCGAATTCAGTGCTGATGCGGCGAAAATCTTCCCGCTTGGTGGCGAGGTTCCGTTCCTGGGTCTGCACGTCGTTCATGGTGCGGACCAAGTCTTCTGCCAGCCCTGGCGGTAGTGCCGGGCCAGTGGTCTTGCCGTTGTAAGGGCGGAAGTTTGCCGCATTGCCTTGCAATTTCACCAAGCGTGCGCGAAGCGATTCCAGATATTGCGTGGCGACGCGCAACTGGCCTTCGACGAGATCGAGGCGGCGGTCACGCAGCAACTCGATTTCTTGCACGGTGAGGTAAGTGGCCAGCAGGTTCTGGTCGCGCTGGCGTTGGCGCAGCACGGTTTGTCGCGCAGCCGCTTCGCTGGCCAGACGGCTTTCGGTGGCGGCGCGCTGAGCGGGGCTGCGGGCCCCTTCGCGGGTGCCCACCACGACGCCGCGCGAGTTCAGCACTTCCACGTCCTGCGCGGAGTATTCCGGCGGCACACTGTCGCCAGTTTGCAGGCGGCCTTGGGCGTCGCGCCAGCGGTACATGGTGTGTCCACCCGTATCCGTGGCATGCGCAACCACCAGGGGCAGGCTTAGCACTGCCCCCAGCAAAGCGGCACCGTAGCGGCGGTTAGACGCCGTACTGCTCACGGTACGACTCCATGGCGGGCAGGGCTTCGGGCGGCGCAGGCAAGCGCCCCCCACGTAGTTCTTCGATGAGGTCGGCCAAGGTGAGAATGCTGATGACCGGCAAGCCGGTGGCTTCCACTTCCTGCACGGCCGAGGTGGTGCCGGTGCCACGCTCCTGTCGGTCCAAGGCGATGACGACACCGGCCGGCGTAGCGCCAGCGGCCTGAATGATACCCACGGACTCGCGGATGGCGGTGCCGGCGGTCATGACGTCGTCGACAATGAGTACACGACCCGCGAGTGCGGCACCCACGATGTTGCCGCCTTCACCGTGGTCCTTGGCTTCTTTGCGGTTGAAGCAGAAGGGAAAGTCGAGGTCATGGCCTTCTGCCAGCGCGGCTGCGCTGGCGGTGACCAAAGGGATGCCCTTGTAGGCAGGTCCAAACAGCAGGTCGAACTGCAGCCGGCCGTTGGCCCGTGCTTCGGCAATGGCGGCTGCGTAGGCGCGGCCCAGCGCAGCGATGGCCTTGCCGCCGCTGAAAAGGCCCGCATTGAAAAAGTAGGGGCTCTGCCGGCCGCTCTTGAGCGTGAAGCTGCCAAAACGCAGTACGGACTGCGCCAGACACAGGTGGATGAAGTCGCTCTTGTAGGCAGGCGTGCTCATTTGGTAACCATTATGGCGAAGCGGAAAGGGGATTTCTGACTGTATCATCACATTTATGCGCATCCTCACCCTGAACTGCAATGGAATCCGCTCGGCCTGCACCAAGGGGCTATTTACTTGGCTCCCGAGCCAGCAAGCGGATGTGGTCTGTCTGCAAGAGACCAAGGCACAGGAGCATCAACTCGACCATCCGGATTTCCGGCCCGAGGGGTTTCACTGCTACTACTTCGACGCGGAAAAAAAAGGCTACAGCGGCACCGCCGTGTTCGCGCGGCGCGAGCCGGATGCCGTCATTCGGGGTATCGGGGTGCCGGAGTTCGATGGTGAGGGCCGTTACTTGGAGGCGCGGTTTGGCAACCTCTCGGTGGTGTCCCTGTACCTGCCTTCCGGTTCCTCGGGGCCCGAACGGCAGGAATCGAAGTTTCGTTTTCTCGCCGCCTTCTTGCCGATGCTGCGCGAGATGCGCGCTAGTGGCCGGGAGTATGTGATTTGCGGCGACTGGAACATTGCGCACAAGCCCATCGACTTGAAGAACTGGAAGGGGAACCTGAAGAACTCGGGCTTCTTGCCGGAAGAGCGTGCTTGGCTCGACGAGTTGTTCGGCGGCATGGGGTTGGTAGATGCGTTCCGCGTGGTGAACCAGAACCCCGATGAATACACCTGGTGGTCGAACCGCGGCCAAGCGTGGGCGAAGAACGTCGGTTGGCGTATCGATTACCAGATCACCACGCCTGGCATTGGCGCCACAGCCAAGACAGCGGCCATCTACAAGGACCAGCGCTTCTCTGACCACGCGCCCTTGCTGATGGAGTACGACCATGCGTTCTGATTGGTTGGCAGGCGTGCGGCCCTATACGGAGCGTGGGCCCATGGCGGCCTTCCTGTTAGGTTTGTCTTCCGGTGCACCCTTTGCGCTTATTGCAGCGACACTCACCACGCGCCTCGCGCAAGATGGCATCGACAAAAAGACGGTAACCGCGTTTTCGCTGGCCTTTCTGGCATACAACCTGAAGTGGTTGTGGGCATGGATGGTGGACGGTGTACGTTTGCCTTTGCTCGGCCGCTTGGGCCAGCGGGTTTCGTGGCTGCTGTTCAGCGGTGTGTTGGTTATGGCCGCCATTGCCAACCTTGCTTTGGTGGACCCAAGCGAGAGCATCGTGGCCACGGCGCAGGCGGCCATTCTCGTCGCCATCGCCGGTGCCACCTTCGATATCGTCATCGACGCCTACCGTATTGAGCAGTTGACCCCCGAGCAGTTGGGGGTCGGTGCCGGCATGTCGCAGTACGGCTGGCGTATTGGTTCTTCCGCAGCCGGTGCCGTGGCATTGATTGTGGCGGCGCGCCATGGCTGGGCGGCAGCGTACCTGTGCTGCGCGGCGTTTGCTTTGCCGGCGATGGGTACAGGCCTTTGGTTGGGCGAGCCGGCGCGTCGCGTGGTGGCGGCGGCCCGAACGGGGACCCGCGAAGTGTTGCAGTCCGTAGTGGAACCTTTGCTGGAGTTCATGCGCCGTCGCGGGGCGTGGCTGCTGGTAGCGTTTGTGTTGCTGCACAAGATTGGCGACACGCTGGCCAACCTTACCTTCCGCTTGCTGTTCAATGAGCTTGGCTTCAGTAACGACGAAATCGCCGTCTACGATGTTGGCTTCGGCTTCTGGGCCTACTTGATTGGCATCTTCGCGGGCGGTGTGCTCTACCAGCGCGCAGGGCCACGCGCGAGCGTGATGTGGAGCCTCTGGCTGATGGCGGTGTCGAACTTGTCGTTTGCGGTGCTCGCGACGGTGGGGCACTCGAATGAATTGTTGGCCGGCGCCATCGGTTTCGAGAATATTGCCAGCGGCATTGGCGGCGTAGCCGTGGTCGCTTATTTCTCTTCACTTTGCGATGTGCGCTACACGGCTTCGCAATACGCGCTCATTTCGGCCGCCGCCAGTGTGGTGGGACGCTTGCTCACGGGCACCACGGCTGGTGGGCTCATCGACCAATACGGTTACGCCGGGTTCTATGTCATCACCACCGTGGTGGCCTTGCCGGGCATTGCGCTGTTTTGGTGGATGTTGCGGCGTGGTCTGGTGGCCGATGCTGTCGCTACGCCAGCCAACGAGGCTAGCGCGAAGGCCAGCTGAAGTTTGGAAGGTAGGTAGCACCGTGAATGCCGTTCGGCTGATGGACTTGGCGGAGCTGCCTGATGATGGCGCGGTGCCGTTCACGGTGGGCGAGGGTGATTGGCCATTGCGCGGCGTACTGGTGCGGCGCGCCGGCGAAGTTCGCGCCTACATCAACCATTGCCCGCATGCCGGGCACCGCCTCGATTTCCCACCGGGGAAATTCACGACGCCCGATGGTGCTTGGCTGCGCTGCGCCTCACATGGCGCCTTGTTTCGCTTCGAAGACGGCGAATGCGTAGCCGGGCCGTGCGCTGGCCACCATCTGAAGCCGTTGCCTGTGTCAGTTCAGGGAACGGCGGTGGTGTTGCTGGAAGAGGCCGCACCGCTGTAGAGGCGACCGTCGGGAGCAAGCTCCCTCCTACAAAATGCGTCAGGCGATTCGCTCGAAGGCCAAGTCCCAAGTGCCATGGCCCAGTCGATGCCCACGACGCTCGAACTTGGTCACTGGGCGCTCCGCCGGGCGGGGAATGAACGTGCCATCCATGGAACGGTTGCGCAAACGCGGTTCGGCGCCGAGCACTTCCAGCATGTGGTGAGCGTAGGGTTCCCAGTCGGTGGCCAGCCGGAACACGCCGCCAACGCGCAGGCGTTCGAGCAACAAGGCCACGAACGGTGGCTGAATAAGCCGCCGCTTGTGGTGGCGCTTCTTGTGCCACGGGTCGGGGAAATACACGAGCACTTCGTCGAGGCTGCCGGGTGCTAATTGGTGGCGCAGCAGTTCCACGGCGTCGTGGCGCGCTATGCGTACGTTGGTGAGGCCCAATGCTTCCACGCGCAGCAGCAAGTGCCCCACGCCGGGCTCATGCACTTCTGCGCCCAAATAGTCTCGGTCCGGGTGCAGCGCCGCCAAGGTAGCGAGTTGCTCACCATCGCCAAAGCCAATCTCGAGCGTCACCGGGGCGGTGCGGCCGAACAAAGTGGCAAGGTCCAAGATTGCCGAAGCCGCGGGTGTGCCGTCCGCTCGTACCGGCCCCACGGCTGCGGCCGGAACGCCAAGCGTGGCCCAGCCTTCTTCGATGGCGCGTAATTGGGAATGGGTAGCACGGCCACCGCGCTTCACGAATGACCGTACTTCGCGCATGGTCCGCGGGCGGCCTTCAGGGTCGGTCGGCGTGGGTTCGGGGCGCTCGTTCATCGTTGGGGTCCGTGGGGCAGGTAACCCCTATTGTCGCGCATTGCCGCAGCAGGTTTCGACATCTACGAATGTCGGGGCGGGCCGGTGCCGGGACAGGATGCTTCCAAGCCCTTTTTCAGTACCCCGGCCAGCAGTCGATGCGCGGGGCCTGTTTCCTCGCCCCCGCCTGGAGTTTCCGCATGCAACCGAACGTCGAACAGGCCCTTTGGGTCGGTATGGAAGAGCAGCGGGCGCGCCTTGCCCCACCGACGGATTTTCCGGCGCTGCCGGTTATTCCAGCGGCGCGCTATACCGACCCTGCTTTTCTGGCGCTGGAACAGGAATACCTGTGGCAGCGCTCGTGGCTTTACGCCTTGCATCAGGACGAACTGCCGAAGCCCGGGAGCTTTCGCCTGTTTCGCAAGACGGGTTCACCCATCGTGCTCACCCGTGGCAACGACGGCAAGATTCGTGCGTTCTATAACGCCTGTCGTCACCGCGGCGCGCCGTTGGTGGAAAAAGACTGCGGTGAGACCAAGGGCTTCTTTTGTCGCTACCACGGCTGGACTTACGGGCTGGATGGGCGCCTCACGGCCGTACGCGAGCGCCGCGACTTCATTGGCCTCGAGACGCGTGACCTGCCGTTGCGACAAGTGCGCTGCGAGCAGTTCGGCCCTTGGGTCTTCATCAATGAAGATACGGCGGCGGAGCCGTTGCTGGACGCGCTGAGGCCGGCTGTAAAGCACTGGGAAAATCTCGACATCAAGAACATGCGCCACATCGCCAGCGCTTCGTTCGAAGTGGCTTGCAACGTGAAGGTGCTCATCGATGCCTTTCTCGAGACCTATCACCTGAAGTCCATCCACCCTGGCACCGTGGACCGGTTTCTGGACTCCCGCGGCACGCACATCGAACTCTTCCCGAACGGTAACTCGATGATGGTGACGCCACACCGCGACCCCACCTGGCGCGACCCCGGCGCGAAGGGCATGCCGGCGGTGGGCTCTGCCGAGCCTTTGTTTGCTACGCAGAACCCGTCTTATTTGCTCTACCCCAACTTGGTCACGCCGCCTAGCCCCACAGGCATCCCGTTCATCACGGTCTGGCCGAAGACCCAGCGGACGATGGAGGTTGATGTGCACTGGTTCGGGCCGGAAGGTTCGCAAGGGCACGAGATGTGGCCGACGCGCATGAGTAACTTCGAGCGCATCCTCGAGGAAGACGTGCAGTTCGCTCCACGGATTCAGGAATCGGTGGAGGCGCGCGGCTTCGACGGCATGGTGCTTTCCTACCAAGAGCGGCGGATCTACCACTGGCACGAGCAGTTGGACCGCCGCATCGGTGTCGAGCGCGTACCTGCGGCGCTGCGCATGAAGCCCCTGCTGGCGCCCTTTGAAGCTTCGCTCGAAGAGCCCTTCGCTGTTGCCGGCATAGTCCCTTGAGCGGTTCAGTGAGCGACGCTCATCCGCGCAGTGCCGGGCCGACCTATCAGGACTATCTGGATGCGGACAGTCACCCAGTGCCCGGCGTGCTGCGTGCGCAGTTGCGACCTGACCTCGGAACAGCGCCGCTGGAAGCAGCGCGATATACGTCGCAGGCTTTTTTCGAACTCGAGGCAGAGCGGCTATGGCCCAAGGTATGGCAGATGGCTTGCCGCGAAGAGGAGGTGGCACAGCCAGGCGATGCCGTGGTCTACGACATTCTCGGGTATTCGTGGATTATCGTTCGCGGCCAGGATGGACAATTACGCGCGCTGGCAAACAGCTGCTTGCACCGCGGACGACGCTTGCTGGATGCCGACGCGCGCCACCTCGAGCAACTGCACTGCAAGTTTCACGGCTTCCGTTGGGGGCTGGAGGGGCAGCTGCATTCCATCCCCTGTCGCTGGGACTTTCCGCAGTTGAGCGACGAAGCCTTGCGTTTGCCTGAAGCGCGCGTTGGCATTTGGGGTGGTTTCGTCTTCATCAATATGGACCCGGCTGCGCCGTCACTCGAGGAATTTCTCGGTGTACTCCCGGCGCATTTCGCACACTGGAAGTTGGAAGACTGCTGGAAGGCCGTACATGTGGCTAAGGTCATTCCCTGCAATTGGAAGGTGGCGCAGGAAGCCTTCATGGAGAGTTTCCATGTCATTGCCACTCACCCGCAGATACTACCGATCATCGCCGATGCCAATTCGCAGTACGACGTCTTCGGCGACCATGTGAATCGCAACCTGACAGCCTTCGCCGCGCCCAGTCCGCATCTGGCGCGGCAGGCAGTTTCCGATGCCGAGGTGCTGCAGCAGATGCTGGCGCTGTGGCGTGCACCGGGAGTGAAGTTGCCGGATAACGCCGCTACGCCACGGGCCGCCCTAGGCGAACTGAACCGGCGTTCCTTCGCACGTGCTTATACGGGAGATTTCAGCAAAGCCACGGACGCAGAAGTGCTGGATGCCTTGGTCTACAACGTCTTCCCCAACTTCTCGCCATGGGGCGGGTTTGCGCCCAACATCGTCTACCGCTGGCGCCCGCACGGCGCCAAGGTGGACGAGTGCCTGATGGAAGTGATGATTTTGAAGCGTCTGCCGGCAGATGGCGTCCGCCCGGCGCCGGTTCCCATGCACCGACTTCGTGCTGACGAAAGCTGGAGCGATGCCACCGAATTGCCCATCCTCGGCGCGGTCATCGATCAGGACATGGGCAACATGCCGCAAGTACAGACGGGCCTGCAGGCTTCACGAACCGGCACGGTTCACCTCGGGCGTTATCAGGAATTGCGACTACGCCATTTCCACCGCACACTCGACCACTATCTGGCAAAGCCGCCAGCCTGAAGGGGTGCGCATGGAAATCACGAAGCTGGCCCGTGCGGGCCTCATGGCCGTTCCGCTGGTGGTTGCACTGGTGTTTGCACTGGTACCTTGGGGTGTGGCGGGTGCCGTTGTTGCCGAAGCCGGCGCTGCGGCCCCGGTGGTAGCCAAGCCCACCACGGGGCCGTTGGCCGTGCGTTGTGGGCGCCTCATTGATGGCTTGTCGCCGACCGTGCTGCTGGACCAGACGGTACTGATCGACGCGGGCAAGATCGTGGCAGTCGGCCCCGCTGTAGCAGTGCCCGCCGGCTCCCGCACGCTGGACCTCTCCGCGCAGACCTGCCTGCCCGGCATGCTCGACTTGCATACGCACATCACGGACATTCCCGAGAACACTGCCGATTTCACCGTGTACCCGCGACTGTCCCCGGAAGAGCATTTGGCGATTGCGCGGCCGAATGGCCGGGCGACGTTGGAAGCAGGCTTTACCAGCGTGCGCGACGTGGGTACCTACATTGCTGGTCTCGATCGCGAGATGCGCGACGAGATTGATAGCGGCAAGATTCTCGGGCCACGCATGCAAGTGTCTATCACTTATCTGACGGTTCCCGGTGGCGGTGGCGACATGTTGTTGCCCGGGTTTTCGAAGGCTAAAGCGAAGACGCCGCTGACCCGCTTGCGTCACGGCGTGGCGCGTGGCCCGGATGAGTTTCGTGCCAAGGCGGAGCAATTGGTGGCGGAAGGGGCGACGGTGCTGAAGTGCATTGCGTCGGGCGCTGTGCTGGCATTGGGTGGAATTCCTGGCGCGCCGGAAATGACGCCCGAGGAACTGCGCGCCGTAGCCGAAGTGGCGCACAAGCATGGCCTGAAGTTGGCGGCCCACGCGCATGGGGCGCGGTCCGTGAAGGAGGCTATCCTCGCGGGCGCCGACACCATCGAACACGCCTCGCTCATCGACGAGGAAGGCATCCTGCTCGCGAAAGAGCACGGTGTGGCGCTCTCGATGGATGTCTACAACGGGGACTACATCGACACCGAAGGCCGCAAGCAGGGTTGGCCAGCGGAATTTCTGCAGAAGAACATCGACACTACTGAAGCGCAACGGCAGGCCTT
>CALPVO020000038.1 GCA_943327025.2 Janthinobacterium lividum | reverse complement strand
CAACCAGTCGCCGGAGCAACTGCGCGCCGGTGGCGTGCGGGTGGTACCGCCGGCCGTCGCGCGGCGCGGTGCGTACATCGCGCCTGGCACGGTGCTGATGCCCAGCTACGTGAACCTCGGCGCCTATGTGGACAGCGGCACCATGGTGGACACTTGGGCCACCGTGGGCTCTTGCGCGCAGATCGGCAAGAACGTGCACCTCTCGGGCGGTGTGGGCATTGGCGGCGTGCTGGAGCCCTTGCAGGCCGGCCCGACCATCATCGAAGACAACTGCTTCATCGGCGCGCGCTCGGAAGTGGTCGAAGGCGTTGTCGTGGAAGAAGGTGCCGTGCTGTCGATGGGCGTGTTCATCGGCGCCAGCACAAAAATCTACGACCGCGCGACGGGTACGGTCAGCTATGGCCGCGTGCCGGCCGGTGCGGTCGTGGTGCCGGGCACCCTGCCCTCCGCTTGCGGCAAGTATTCGCTATCGGCGGCCGTCATCGTGAAGCGGGTGGATGCACAGACGCGCGCTAAGACGAGCATCAACGAACTGCTGCGCGACTGAGCAAATACGACAGCTACGGCTGCGGGTACTAACCCGCGATGAAGGCGACCTGCTCGGCCACATTCTTGGCATGGTCGCCAATGCGCTCAATCGCTTTAAGCGCCAGCACCGCATCGGCGATGCCAGCCAAAGAGCGCGGGTCTTCCATGCCTTCCGTGACCAAGAGGCGCAGCGCCCCATTGAACTCGGCGTCCAACTCGGCGTCGCGGGCGAGCACTCCCTGTGCCGATTCCGCACTCATGCGGTCCAAGGCATCGACGGCATCGTGAAGCATGGATGCCGCCGCCTGCCCCATCACCCGCAAGGGACGACGCACACCATTGGATAAGGTGACGCGGGAGCCCGCAGCAATGTCACGGGCGAGGTAAGCGAGTTTCTTGGCCTCATCACCAACGCGTTCCAGATCTATCGCGGCCCGCGTCAAGGCGCGAACGGTGCGCAAGTCGCCAGCGACTGGTTGGTGTAGCGCAATGAGCGCCATGGCGGCCCGGTCGACGCGGTCGGCGTAAGCGTTCACGGCTTGTTCGCGGTCGAGGATGTCGCGGGCGAGAGTGGTATCGGTAGTCAATAAGGCGCGTACCGCGCCAGCCACTTGGGAAAGAACCAACCCACCCATCTCGAGCAACTGCATTCTCAGGCCCAGCATGGCCTGATCATAAACGCGCGAAGTATGACCTTCGCCGGTGGCAGCAGCTTCCGCCATGCCGCCAGTTCCCGACAACGACGCCGATTCAGACGCCTCGCGGGAGACTGCCGGCTGAGGCAATACCATCAGCCGTAACGGCCGGTGATGTAGTCCTCGGTGGCCTTCTTCGAGGGATTCGTGAAGATACGGCTGGTATCGCCCACTTCAACGAGTTCGCCCAGATACATGAAGGCCGTGAAGTCGGAGACGCGTGCGGCCTGCTGCATGTTGTGAGTCACAATCAGCACCGTCACCTGGTCCCGCAACTGCGCGATGAGCTCCTCAATCTTCGCCGTGGCGATGGGGTCCAGCGCGGAGGTGGGTTCGTCGAACAGCAATATCTCCGGGCGCGTGGCGAGCGCACGGGCAATGCAAAGACGCTGCTGCTGACCGCCCGAAAGCGTCAATGCCGAAGCCTGCAAGCGGTCTTTCGCTTCTTCCCACAGGGCAGCACTACGCAGCGCGGCTTCCACCTGCTCTTCCAACAAAGCACGATTGCTCACACCGCGCAGGCGCAAGCCATAGGCCACGTTCTCAAAGATGCTCTTCGGGAACGGGTTCGGTTTCTGGAACACCATACCGATGCGCATACGCACCTCGATGGGGTCCACGTCCTTCGCCACGAGGTTGAAGTCATCCGGGTAGAAGTGGATGGCACCGTCATAACGCGTATTGGGCGTCAGGTCGTGCATACGGTTAAAGCAGCGCAGGAACGTGCTCTTGCCGCAACCCGAAGGCCCGATGAGCGCGGTCACCATGCGCTCGGGGATTTCCAGATTGATGTCCTTGAGCGCGCGGTGGGCGCCGTAATGAAAGCTGAGCGCCTCCGCACGGGCCTTGGCCGCATTGCGTGGTGCGGTTTCGCGGTGACCGTCCATGTTGATGGAGATACGCGGCACTTCGTGGCCACCAGTGGTTGCGGAATCAGCAGCGGTGCTCATGGTGGTTTCCATGGGTTCAAACCTGAGTGAAGTAGGAGGATGGACCGAAGACGATGAGTCAGGGCCCATCACCAATTAATCGACTTGCGGAAGCGATAGCGAATATAGATAGCCACCGCGTTCATGAGCAAGGTCATGCCCAGCAGGATGGCACCGGCTGCCGCCGCGTTCGATTGGAACGCCGGGTCGGGACGGGACACCCAGTTGAACATCTGGATGGGCATGACGGTGAAGGGGTCCGTCAGCCAGGTGAAGCTGATATACGGCGCGACATCCGTGAGGGGCGGCGTGGGCAAGAAGGCAATGAAGGCCAGCGCACCAATGGTGATGAGCGGTGCCGTCTCACCGATGGCGCGCGACAGGCCGAGAATCATGCCGGTGAGGATGCCACCAGTGCTGTAGGGCAACACATGGTCCTTCGTCACTTCCCAGCGCGTAGCTCCAAGCCCATAGGCTGCTTCGCGAATAGCGCGCGGCACACTGCGCAACGACTCGCGCGTGGCGACGATGACCACCGGCAAAATCAGCAGGGCCAGCGTGAGGCCGGCAGTGACGATGCTTTGCCCAAGATCGAATTTGTAGACAAAAAGACCCAGGGCTAGCAAGCCGTAGACAATAGAGGGCACGCCGGCCAGATTGGTCACGTTGATTTCAATAACACCCGTGAACCAGTTCTTCGGGGCATATTCCTCGAGGTAGATGGCGGCCATCACCCCCACTGGAACCGCCGTACAAGCCGTCACCAGCATCACGAGCGACGACCCCACCCAAGCCGCGAGGATGCCGGCTTGCGCGGCACGCCGCGACGGGAAGGAGCTGACGAACTCCCAGGTGAAACGGTCTGAGCCGTCCATGACCAGCTTGCTAAACAGCACGAGCAGGGAAAACAGACAGGCGAACAAAGCGAGCAAACCGACGACCACAAACAACTGGTCGCGAACCTTGCGGCTGGCAACGTCGCGGCGGACGGTTTGCAGATCGTTCGACGGCAGGGCTGGCGTGGCCATCAGTAAGCTTCCCGGAACTTGCGGGTGAGGAAGAACCCGGCGACATTGAACAGCAAGGTGATGATCATGAGCACCAGACCTGCAGCGAAGATGGTCTGGTAACCAATGCTGCCATGGGGCAAGTCACCGAGGCTCACCTGTACGATGTAGGCCGTGATGGTGGCCGCCGGCTGGGTGGGGTCAAAAGTGAGGTTCGGCTGCATACCGGCTGCGATGGACACTACCATCGTCTCGCCGACGGCGCGGGAAATTCCCAGAATGTAGGCCGCGGCGATGCCCGAAAACGCGCCCGGCACCACCACTCGCAGGGCAGTCTGCAGGCGCGTGGCGCCCATGGCGTAGCTACCCTCGCGCATGTAAACCGGTACGGAACGCATGGCGTCTTCACTAACCGACGCCACGAACGGCACGATCATCAGACCCATGACGATGCCGGCACCCAGCATGTTGAACCCGGGCAATTCCGGCAGCAGTTTCTGCAACAGCGGTGTGACCACCAACAGCGCGAAATAGCCGTAGACCACGGTGGGCACGGCACCGAGCAATTCGAGCACTGGCTTGAGCGACTCGCGCACCTTGTGTGGCGCGAACTCGCTGAGATAAATGGCGATGGTGGTGCCAAAAGGAATGGCGACAGCCAGCGCCACGAAAGTGGTGGTCAGCGTACCGGCCACCAAGGGCATGATGCCGTAGTGGGCATCGGCAAACAGCGGCGTCCACAACGGGTCCGTCAGGAATTCCTTGAGCGTGACATGCTCGAAGAAGACGGCAGATTCAGAGACGAGGATGACGACGATGGCCAAAGTGATGAACACCGCCACCATGCCGGAAGCCAAAAGCAGCGCCTCGACGACGCGATCGCGCGCTTTGCGGTAGCGCAACGAAGCGAACATACCGACCGAAATGGCTGGACCCGCGGGCATCGGGCGCTTGGGCTCGTTCATGCAAAATTCCCCATTCCTTTCCGCACACAAGGCCCGGAGGTTTCCCCCCGGGCCCGGGTCGGCACTTTACCGACGCGCATTCCTCTCGCCAACCCCCGGCTGGTAGCACTCCAGCCAGGGCCCCACCGCGGGGTTGGCTAACTGCTTACTTCGCGTCGCGGCTGAGCAGTTGCTGGATGGTGATACCCACCTCCGGCTTGCCACCGAACACGCTGCCGGTGCGGCGGGCGTCGAAGTGCTTTTGGGCAATGGCGTAGGCGGATGGCGGCAGGGCCACGTAACCCACTTCATTGACCAGCGGCGCGCCCTTGGTGAGGATGAACTTGATCAGTTCCGCCACTTCAGGACGTGCTGCAGAAGACACCCGCACGTAAATGAACAGCGGGCGTGACAGGGGATTGTAAGTGCCATTGATGACATTTTCGTTAGAGGGCAGAACAGACGCCTTGCCGTTGTTCACGGCTACGGCGGTCATCTTGTCCTTGTGGTTCACATAGTACGCGTAACCGAAGTAACCAAGCGCATTGACGTTGTTCTCTACGCCCTGGACGAGCGTGTTGTCGTCCTCGGAGGCGGTGTAGTCACCACGCGTCAGCTTCGACTTGCCGTTGATGGCTTCCGTGAAGTAGTCGAAGGTGCCGCTATCGGCGCCAGGACCGAACAGCTGGATGGGCTGGTTCGGGAAACCGGCACGAATCTGGCTCCAACGCGTAATGCGACCCTGCGCGGCCGGCTCCCAGACTTTCTTGAGCTCGGCCACCGTCAGCGTCTTGGCCCAAGTGTTCTTCGGGTTGATAACGACCGTCAGCGCATCGAAGGCCACCGGCAATTCGATGTACTTGACGCCAGCCGCCTTGCAGGCGTCGATTTCCTCGGCGAGGATGGGACGCGAGGCGTTCGAGATGTCGGTTTCGCCACGGCAGAACTTCTTGAAGCCACCGCCCGTACCGGCGATGCCAACCGTAACGCGGACCTTGCCGCGCTTGGAAATTTGGAATTCCTCGGCCACGGCTTCCATGATGGGAAACACCGTGCTCGAACCGTCAATCTTGATCTGCTGGGCCACCGCCGCCTGCGGGGCGAACGCGGACGCCGCACCGACAAGGGTTGCGGCTGCGAGGGTGCGCTGCCAAAGCTTCATGTAACTGCTCCAGGAAGTAGGTTCTGACCGCGCTATTGTGTCTCCGGATTCTTTCAGTTGTGTGACACACCGGCACCAAGGCTGTCATTTTTCTGAAATATAGAGATTCCGCCCCCTCGGCGTTGACTTGACAGGCCACGGGCCCTATAAATCGCGCACCCTTTTTGCCCCACCGGTTCTGCGGGAGAAACCAATCCAGTGACCGCCACCCTAGACCTGACCTTAGACCTGCTCCGCCGCCGCTCCGTCAGCCCCGCGGACGAAGGCTGCCAGGACGTCTTGATCCGCCGCCTCGAAGCGCTCGGATTTCAGGTCGAAAGGCTCCGGTTCGGGCCCGTGGACAACTTCTGGGCCACGCGGGAAGGCAGCGTAGCCGGCAGCGGCCCCACGCTCTGTCTGGCCGGCCACACCGACGTGGTGCCCACCGGTCCGCTCGAGGAATGGCACAGCGACCCGTTCGAGCCCACCATTCGCGACGGCCTGCTGTACGGCCGCGGCGCGGCCGACATGAAAAGTGGCCTTGCCGCCATGCTCACCGCCATCGAGGCATTCCTCGCCGCCCGCCCCCGCCACCAGGGCCGTATCGCTTGGCTCGTCACCAGCGACGAGGAAGGCCCCAGCGTCGACGGCACCCGTCGTGTGGTCGAATGGCTGAAGGAACGCGGCGAAACCATCGACTGGTGCCTCGTCGGCGAGCCCTCCAGCGAACAACGGTTCGGCGACGTCATCAAGAATGGTCGCCGCGGCAGCCTCTCCGGCCGGCTCACGGTCCACGGCATCCAGGGCCATGTGGCCTACCCGCAGCTGGCAGACAACCCGGTACATGCCTTTGCGCCGGCCCTAGCGGAACTCTCCACCCGCGTTTGGGACGGGGGCGACGAGTTTTTCCAGCCGACCACCTTCCAGATTTCCAACCTCACCGCTGGTACGGGCGCACCGAATGTCATTCCCGGCGAGTTGAAAGCCCGCTTCAATCTGCGTTGGTCCCCCGCTCAGACGCTGGAGGGCCTGCAAAAAACGGTCACCACCATTCTCGACCGCCACGGCGTGAAGTATTCGCTGGAGTGGTTTGTTTCCGGCTTCCCGTTCTTTACGGCCCCGGGCCAACTGTCGGAAGCGGCGGCTGCCGCCATCGAAGCGGAAACCGGGAACCGCCCGCGCCTGTCCACCGGCGGTGGCACCAGCGATGGCAGGTTCATTGCGCCGATGGGCGCGCAGGTGCTGGAATTGGGCGTGGTGAACCGCACCATCCACAAAGTGAACGAATGCGTCAGCGTGGCGGACGTAGATGCCCTGCACCGCACCTATGTGGGGATGTTCGAACGATTGTTGCCGGCGGCCTGAGAGCAACGGCGGGGCCAACGGGCCCCAGCGACTGCCTCAGACGCCTGACGGGCGTTGCTTTAACCCGCCGCGGGCTCGCGGCGGAAGTTCACCCAGAGCGCCCACAGCAGCAGCCCGGCGAACACGGCCAGCAACCACATGGGCATGCTCAGGCCGAGGAAGGTCCAGTCCACCTTCTGGCATTCACCGCCACCGCGGAACACCTTGAGCACCACTTCCTGAAACGGCAGCACGTCGAACAGGACATCCAGCGGCGCGCCACAAGCCGGCACGCTGCCCGGTGGCTGCAGTTGAATCCAGACATGGCGCCCGGCTACCGCCAGGCCACCAGCGGCCGCCAGCGCGCCCAGCACGCCGTAGAGACGCGCACCGAGGCGCCCCGGATGGTGCAGGCCGGCGGCCAGAAACACCGCACCCACCGCCATGACAGCCACCCGCTGAAAGATGCACAGGTGGCACGGCTCCAGGTGCATGACATGCTGTTGGTACAGCGCATAGCCGACGAGCACCGCGCAGAACGCGGCCGCCAGCAGGTTCAGCGAACGACGCCCCGGGAGGGTCATGCAGCAGAACCGCCGGAAGTACGGGCCTGCAGTTCGCGCTCCGCGTCGTCGATGGAGAGGTGGCGGATATCCTTGCCGTGCGCCATGTAGACCACGTATTCACAGATGTTCTTGGCGTGATCGCCAATGCGTTCCAGCGCCCGGGTAACCCACAGCACATCGAGGGCGCGGCGAATGGTGCGCGGGTCTTCCATCATGAAGGTGATGCACTGGCGCTGAATGGCCTCGTACTCTTCGTCGACCACCTTGTCGCCGCGGGCAATCTTCAGCGCCGCTTCAGCATCGGCACGGGCGAAGGCATCCAGTGCGCCATGGACTAGGTCCTGCACCAAACGGCCCATGTTTTTGATTTCGCGGTAGCGGTCTGTAGGCCGCTCCATGGTGGCCAGACGCGAAGCGATATAGCCAATTTTTTCGGCCTCGTCGCCAATGCGTTCGAGGTCGGTGATGGTCTTGATGATAGCGACGATGAGGCGCAGGTCCGAAGCGGCGGGGCTGCGGGTAGCCAGAATGCGGCTGCAGTCCTCGTCGATGGACACCTCGAGGGCGTTTACCTCTACGTCCCGGCGTGCCACCTGCTCACCGAGGTTGCTGTCTGCCTCCACCAAGGCGCGAACCGCCTGCTGAAGTTGTTCCTCGACGAGACCGCCCATGCGCAGCACCTTGCTGCGAACGCGCTCGAGCTCTTCGTTGAACCGGCTGGAAATATGGTGCGAAAGGTCTGAAGTGTCCATGCTCTCTCCTCAATTCCCTTGATATACAGAACCGCAGCCTTCGCCGCAAGCCTCCAAGGCACGCTGGCGTCGTCACGGCAATGCCGGGCCGTCACGCTGCCCTACTTAAAGGAAAGGCCACGGTTTCCCGTGGCCCCCTCGGCTACAGCAACGCCCCTCCCTGGGCGCCCTGCCCGGCCGTTGCCTCAGTACTTGACGTTGAAGTCGAGCTGCAGGCGCTTGTAGTCCAACTGCGTGGCGCTGTTGAAGTTGCGCTTGTTCATGAAGTACGTGGCGTTCACCGTCCAGTTCTTCACCGGTGCATAGCCAAACTTGAACACGCTGCCCTTGCCGTCGGTCCTGCCATCGGCGAAGTCGGAGTCCGTGAACATGCCAAACAGCGCGTCCTTGTCGATCGACTGGTATAGGTAGCTAACTTCCCAAGACTTGGCATTGGCAGCCTTACCCAGCGAGGCGCCAAAGGCGTACGCGGTATCGAGGCCGTTCTTGGCACCGTCGTTCTTGGCGTATTCGCCGAAGGCGCTGAACGGCAGTAGGCCGAACATGGTGTCGTACTGCGCCTGGAACCCGCTGATCTTGTAGTCATAGGCCAGCGAAGCATTGTTGGTGCCCGAACACGGCGCCGTGGTGAACGCCACCGTGGTGTTGCCATTGCCAGTGTTACCGAACAGGTCACAGCGGCCCTTACCAGCGCCGAGGTCCATGTAGTTGGCGGCGAGCGTCAGCATGGACATCTCGCCCACCGGCAGGCGATAGCCGAGCTGACCCACCGTCGCGGTGGACTCCGAGCCCTTGGTGGCGAAGGTGGCACCAGCGGTGGAGCTACCCGACCGTTCCGTCAGGTAGAAGTAGTTGGCGCTGCCGAACCAGGGGCCGCGCTCGAAAGCGAACGACAGCCCTTCCGGGTTCAGGTCGTTGTCCCAGAACAGGTCGGCGGGGCGAACCAACGGGTTCTTCATCTTGCCGCCGGTCAGTTTCATGCCCATGGCGACGGTCCACTCAACATACGCGAGGTCCACGCCAATGGATTCGCGATCGAACTGACCGGACAAAGTCTGGTTGCTGGAGCGGGGGTCGGTGCCGCCCGTAGCCAACTGCGCCACCACCAGTAGGTTGTCGGTAGCCTTCGCTTCCAGGCCCGCACGCAAGCGGATACGGTCACGCTGGCGCTTCGGCACGGTGTCGCCTTCGATGGTTTCCATGCGGTAACGCAGGTCCACCTTCCACTTCATCTTCGAAGCCCAGTCGGCGCCGCGAACCTTCTCGGCATCTGCCTGGAGCTTGGCGGTATCTTCACGCTGCTCCCTAATCTGGGCCTTGATGTAGTCGACTACCGGCTCGGCGTCGGTCGACGCACTCTTCAATTCAGCGTTCTCCGCCGCGAGCTGCGTGTTGGCGGCTTCCAGACGGTCGATACGATCACGCAAAGAGGCGAATTCAGCGCGCAGGGCGTCGAGGTCGCTCGCGGAAGCCGCCGGCACTACGGGGGCGACGACCTTGGCCGGAACTTTCCCGGCGGCCATGGACACAGACGGGGCTAGCCCCGAAACCAGAATGGTCGCCACGGCGACCGACAGACAAGACGTTTTCAAAACAACGACTCCCGCGAATGTGACAGAAAAAGTCCGCTATCTAGGCGGTAATCACGTTATACGGGCTGTTTGTGACAGTTTAATGGCAGGGCTCATTCGCTCTGTCACGGAAGCTTCATCTTTCCGACATCTTCAGAGGACTACCCGCAAGCGAGGGTCACGCTGCCGTTCGTCACTGCACCTGCTCGTGCAACCGCCTACTGTGGATGGCGCCCAGCATTCGCTCGACTCGCGCTTCACGCGTCGGCACCAAATGGCCTAAAAACTGCGCCGTCGCTGCCGACCACTGACGCCCCACCACCGCTGCCGCTACCCCATGCCGGTCCAAGCGGAGCGCCCCACGCACCGCCATCGCCAAATCCTCATGCAGTTCTCCGGTAACGCCCGGGGTGACGACATCGCAAGGCCCCGTCACCGGAAACGCGGCCACTGGGACGCCGCAGGCCATGGATTCCAGCATCACCAAGCCGAAGGTATCCGTCCGGCTGGGAAACACCACGCAGTCGGCCTGCGCCACCGTTCTGGCGAGGCTGTCGCCAGCGAGAAAACCCGTCCAGACGACCTCGGGGTGCGCCTGACGTAACGCGGCCAACGCCGGACCGTCGCCCACCACGACCTTGTCGGCGGCGTACGGCAAGTCGAGAAACGCTGCAATATTCTTTTCGACGGCGACCCGACCGACATACATCAGCACCGGCCGCTCCGTGCGTTCCCGGCCCCAAGGCAATTGGCGTAGCGGTGCCATGGGCTGGAACAACTCGGCGTCCACGCCGCGAGTCCACTCCACGAGGTGTTTGAAACCGCGCGCGGCGAGTTCACGACGCATCGATGGGGTGCCAACCATGGTCCTGGCGGCAGCCCCGTGGAAGCGCCGGAGCCAGGCATAGGTCCACTCCTCCGGAAGCGGCCAGCGTGCGCTGAGGTACTCCGGGAAACGGGTGTGGTAGGAGGTCGAGAATTGCCATCCTTGGTCGAGACAGTACCGCCGCGCCGCCATGCCGAGCGGCCCCTCGGTGGCGATATGCACCGCATCTGGGTCGTTCGCCAGCAGACGTCGCTGGACCTCGGCCCCTGGAAAAATAGCCAGACGGATTTCCGGGTAACTGGGACAGGGGATCGATGCGAACCCCTGCGGAGTAATGACCTCCACGTCAACACCCAGCGCCTGCAGGCCCAGCACGGTCCGCGTCAAGGTCGTCACCACCCCGTTGACCTGCGGCGCCCACGCGTCAGTGACGATAGTCAGTCGCATGGAGAGCCTCAAGCCACCTTGCGCAGGGCGGCAACCGGCATGGCGGGAGCCAGACGAGGGGCAGGCTGAACTGCTGGCGCTTCATCGGCCCAATGGAGTTCCAGATGACCATCGAGATGTTCGAACACCGCGGTGCCATGCTCCACCCAATCGCCATCATTCACGTAGCAAATGCCATCGCGTTCCTGCAGCGCAGGGTGGTGGATGTGCCCACAGATGATGCCGTCGAAGCCACGCCGCTTGGCCTCCTGCACCGCCGCATTCTCGAACTTGCGTACGTAACGCATGGCCTCCGGCACTCGCCGCTTGATCCAGGTCGCGAGCGAAAACCAGCGCGCACCACGAAACAGGCGCCGACGCAGGCCGTACACATGGTGGGACAAAGCGAGAATGCAATCGTAAAGGAAGCTACCGAGTCCAGACAGCCAACCGGGAATACGGACCGCGTCATCAAAGGCATCGCCGTGCATCACCAGGAAACGGCGGCCATCGGCGAGCACATGGTGATGTTCCTGACGAATCTCGACTCCGGCCAGGCTGGCACCCACCCATTCACGAATCGCTTCGTCATGGTTTCCGGGCACGTAGATAACGCGCACGCCGGAAGCGGCCAACTGAACGAACCGTCGTACGACTGCCTGATGCTCTGCAGGCCAATAGGGAGTACGGCGGAGCGACCAAAGATCCACCACGTCACCGACGAGGATGATCTCGTCGGGCTGGTAGCGACCGAGGAAGTCCAGCAAAGCGCCAGCGCGGCAACCGCGATAACCCAAGTGGATGTCAGACAGGAATAGCGTACGGATCCGCATCGTGCCACCTCGCGAACAAACACCATTCGCCAATGGTGGCGGACAAGGCTTTCAGCACGATGAAGGTGGGGCGACGGAAACGTTGCGCTTCCGTGAAAGAATGGTGACAGTCAGGAAGCAGTAGTTGCCGGCACACGGCGCGCAGGGAAGTGGCAACTGAAGGTGCTTCCTTTGCCCTCCACGCTTTCTATGGATAGCGTGCCACCGTGGCGATGTACCGCATGCTTGACGATGGCCAGACCCAGACCCGTGCCACCTTGCTTGCGGGAACGGCCCGCATCGACACGGTAAAAACGTTCAGTCAACCGCGGCAAATGTTCACTGCCGATACCGATTCCGGTATCGGTTACGGCGAAGTGACCACCGTTCGCATCCACGCGCCAACTCACGGCCACCGTACCGCTCTCCGGTGTGTACTTCACCGCGTTGCTGATGAGATTGGCAATGATGGAATGTATTTCACCCGGCGCACCCAGCACCCTAGCTGGCGACTGGATATCCACTTCGAATACCGCTGGGTGGGCCTGCGCCGACATGACATCGCGCCGCAGCAGCGCCACCAACCCGGCCACGTCGACCGCTTCGAAAGGCGCTTCACCATTGGCCGCTTCCAATCTGGATAGCTCCAGCAAGCTGTCAACGATTTCCCGCATGCGCACCATCTGTCGGCGCATTTCTTCCACCGGAT
>CALPVO020000037.1 GCA_943327025.2 Janthinobacterium lividum | reverse complement strand
GCGATGGATGTAGAGTTTTTGGTCTATTCGCGCTTCGTCGCGCCATGGGTAGAAGAGTCCCTGAAGGCCTTGCC
The DNA here is from genome assembly GCA_943327025.2 of Janthinobacterium lividum. Lineage (GTDB taxonomy): Bacteria > Pseudomonadota > Gammaproteobacteria > Steroidobacterales > Steroidobacteraceae > CAIOHZ01. The sequence goes on along the minus strand of CALPVO020000037.1, from coordinate 12,258 downwards.
GCTCGTCTATCTACTGCGCACTCGCAAGTTGGGGTTACCCATCGATGCTGCTATCGCGGGCTTCGCCCTCGGCGCCGGTTTCGCTTTGCTGGAAAACGGCTTCTATCTGCATATGCGCCCAGACCTTTCCGCCATCGCCATCATCCTGCGCGGTTTCAGCACGGCTGTGATGCATGGCGGCGCCACCGCGGTGTTCGGCATGGTCGCCGTAGCACTCGCGGACCGCTCCCCGCATGGCGGCGCTTGGCTGCTGCTGCCGGCATTGGCAGCCGCAGCCGTGCTGCACGGCACTTACAACCAGTTGCTGGCCTGGCCGGTGCTGGCGGTAGCACTGGTACTGGTGGTACTGCCGCTGGTCTTCCGCTGGGTGTTCAAGGCCAGCGAACAGCACCTGCGCGAATGGCTGGAGTCCGGCCTCGACGCGAATGCGGAGCTGCTCCGTATGATCAACCGCGGCGAATTGCTGTCCTCACCGCTGGGCCGACACTTCACGCTGCTGCGCGCCCACTTCGAAGGGGAGGCACTCGCTGACATGCTGTGTGTCCTCCGCGTGCACGCCGAGCTGTCCATGCGCGCCAAGGGCTTGCTGGTCATGAAAGAAATGGGGCTGGAAGTAGAACTCGACGAAGAGACCCGCTCGCGCATGCAGGAACTGCAGATGCTGGAGAACAGCCTCGGTCAGACCGGCATGCTCGCCATTCGCCCCCTGCTCGCGGTGACCGGCAAAGACCTGTGGCAACTGCAATTGCTAGCAGCGAAGTAGCCGATCATTCAGCCAGCGAACCGGCAAAATTCTCCACTAGCCACGCGGTCAAACGGCCGACATCCGGCAACTGCCCGGGCTCAGCATCGCAGCGGAACGCGATATAACCGTCGGGCCGCACCAGATACACGGTCGGCCGCGGGGCGTTCCAGGCAAAGGCGTCCCCACTGGCGACCACAAGGCGCACCCGACCGTTCAGCCATACGAGGGCAGCGAGATCCAACCGCCGTATGTCGGCGGTCCTGACGCTGGTGCGTGTATCAACGGCCAGCACGAGCACCCAGTTGACACCATCGTACACACCGGACCAATGACGGGACGCCCCTTCTCCAGTAGCAAAGTCTGCAGTCGGCGGCACCCGCATGCCGGCCCTGAATTGACCATTGACCGCCTCGTCGCGCCACATCCGGTCGCGCCCATAAGCTAGGCCAACTTCCCCCACCGTGCGGTCCGCGGCCGCCATGTAATCGTGTGAGCGTAACTCCGGATTACCTAACGCCGCCGCATCACGCTCCACCATCATCCGGTGCGCGGCATCGCTCATGGAATTAATCTGCTCGAAAACTTCCTGGCGATCCACGTTATAGCCATCAAGGATAGCGTCACCGGCACCAAGACGCAGACGCGCCGCCAGTCGCCACGCCAGGTTGATGCCGTCCTGGATACCGGTATTCATACCGTACCCACCTGCTGCCGAAACAAGATGCGCGGCGTCCCCCGCCAGAAACACGTCCCCGACGCGAAACGCTGGAACACTGCCACTGCGCATTACGAAATAGCCAGTCCAAGACATACCGCGCACGCTGGACGCCAACTGCGGGTATGCCCCGAACGTCTCCCGATAAATAGCCATCACATCGTCCGGCGCAGCGGGGCCGGAAGATTTGTCTGGATACTCTTCCGGCTTCAGTACCGCAAAGAACATCAACGCCCCGTCGAGTGGCAGTGCAAACGCAAAACGCTCCGCCCCGAACAGCGCGTGGACATCAGTGAGCACTACCGTGTGATCTATATCCAGCTGGGCGGCAATCCATCGCTCGGGATAATCCTTGCCGACCACACGCATCCCGCAAGACGCACGCACCGAACTCTTTGCTCCGTCCGCTCCCACCAGATAACGACAGCGCAGTTCAGACTTGCCGCTCGGAGTCTCGACACTTACGGAAACGCCATCGACCTCCGGCAGAAACCCGGTGAAGCGGGTAGACGACTCCACCTCGACCCCGCGGGCCAACAGTTGCTCCGCGAGAATCCACTCCGTCTGCCATTGCTGCAGGTTCTGCTGCGCGGGATAAGGTGAGTCGATGGCCCGTAATTGTCGCGTGAAGATTTCCTGCCCGGTGGCGTCAAAAAACCGCACATGGTGGATGGGCTGTGCATAGGCAGCGATGCGGTCTGCGACAGCGAACGGCGCCAGCAGCTCAAGAGTACGGGCGTGAATAGCACTCGCTCGGGCGATCGCGTGCCGCGCCGGTCGGTCGTCAATCACTCGAACGACAACGCCCTGCGCCGTCAGTGACAAGGCAGTCGCCAGGCCAACGGGACCGGCGCCCACGACCAGCACTTCGCAATCGACGTTGAGTGGTTTCATGGCACCAAATCTTACGCCATTACCCCCACCCCGATAACACGACCGTGATGACGGTTTTCCCTGCCGCCGTTAACCGGATACACGGACCGTGGGCAAGTCGCATTGCGAACCTTCAACCCAATTCCCGACTCAACACTCGGCGGGCAACGCCACGCTGACTCTTGCTGAACGAGTTGGTCAGCGACGCATTGGCAGAGAGTGCGGTATTGGGCGGCCTGAAGGCCGCATCCAACCGCCGCAAACGACAAAGCCCAGCCCCCTCTTGCGAGGGGACTGGGCTTTGTTTGTAAGTGGCGGGGCAGGAAGATCTGTAGCATTAACTTGCTCAGATGCTAAGGGTACCGAACATTGGTGGCAACGGGGATTCGAACGCGCCGCCGGGCTCCGCCAACCAAGCATCGCCACACCGCTCCGATGGGCATTCCTCCGCGTCCTGTCAACACTTGAAGAGATCCTGCGTTAGGGTGTCTAGTGCCAGCGGATTTGCCGCGTCGAAAATAATACGGGCTGTCGCCTCGCAAGGATCTAGACCATGGATCTGCTTTGTCGGATCGTGCCAGTAATTCGACACCGAGTCTTGCCCGTGTGGACAATGCTCCTGCTGGCGGCTTGCGGCGACAGTGCAGCCGCCACGTCAACACCGTCCCCACCGCCGGCGTCGGCGCCTTATCCGGTTGGTCTGAGCGATCAGCAGATCAATGTGAATGGCGTGCGGCGCCAGTACCGGGTTCACGTCCCGGCCAGCCTGACCGGCGCGCCGAAAGCCGTGGTGCTGGTGCTGCACGGCGGCGGCGGTGAAGGCTTGAACGTCGCTAACACGGGCCAGCACCCGCTGTCGGTGTTCCGCAGCGTGGCCGACCGCGAGGGCTTCGTCGTGGTCTACCCCGGCGGACTACCCGCCAAGGACATCTCGGGCAATGCAGGCTGGGTGGATTGCCGCGCCGACAACACGGTATCCAGCGGCGCCGACGATGTTGGCTTCCTGGCCACGCTGATCGAGCGCGTGCGCAGCGAGTACGGCCTGACCACGTCGCGCATGTTCATGACCGGCGGCTCCAACGGCGCACAGATGACGCACGCGTTCGCGTTCCAACGCGCCGATCTGGTGGCAGCGGTGACCACCGGCTCGGGCAGCCTACCGCAAACACCGCGGCCTGGCAGCTGCACCACCGGGCCGAGCCGGCCGTTGCCGATACTGATCCTTCATGGCACTGCGGATAAGCCCATGCCCTGGGCCGGTGGCTGCGTCGCCAACTTCGGCGGCGCCTGCAATCGGGGCCGCGTGATCTCGGCCGAGGCCACGCGCGACCGCTGGCTGCAGATCAACGGCCTGACCAGCGTCAGCCCGATCCGGAACGTGATCGACGGCAACCCGAGCGACGCCGGCCAGGCTAACCACTTCGTCTATGCCGGCGCGAGCCCGGTGCAGTGGTGGCGGCTGGAAGGCGCCGGCCATACGGTGCCCAGCCAAACCGTGCTCGTGAACCCCGGCCCGATGCGCGGCGCCCAGAACCGCGACATCGAGTTTGCTGAAGTGGTCTGGGCGTTCTTCAAGGGTCGGCTGCCCTGACCGAAGTCTTCGGCACCCAGTACCTCACGCTTCAGCCTGTTTGGTGACAACGTCGTTCGCGAGCCTCCCAAGCTTCGCTGAAGGAATGAAGAATTGAAACAACTGGCGGGACAGGAAGGTCTGTAGCACTAACTTGCTCAGGCTCTGCCGGTGCCGAGTAGTGGTGGCGACAGGGATTCGAACGCAGCACCCGCGCTCCGCCAACCAAGAACATCGCCACACCGCCCCGAAGGGCATTCCTCCGCGCTCTGTCAACACTTGAGGAGATCATGCGTTAGGAGATCTAGTGCCAGCCGATTGGCTGCGTCGAAAATACGGGCTGTCACCTCGCAAGGAACCAGACCATGGATCTGCTTTGTCGATTCGTGTCAGTGATTCGACACAGAGTCTTGCCTGTGTGGGCAATCCTCATGCTGGCGGCTTGCGGCGGGGGTGGCGGCACGCCGACCCAAGCCACTGCTCCCTCCATTACATCTCAGCCGACGGGCGTTACGGTTTCCGCAGGCTCTGCGGCAATGTTCTCGGTAACGGTGGTTGGTAGTGCGCCATTGAGCTTTCAATGGCAGGTGAGCAAAGACAGTGGATCCACCTGGTCCTTCGCTCCCGGCTCGGCGACATCCGCGAGCTACACTACACAATCGACTGCTGTAGCGGACAGCGGGTCCCTCTACCGCGTTCACGTCTCTAACGCGGCGGGCACCGTCACCAGCAATTCTGCACGTTTGACGGTCACCGGCCCGGCGCCTTCAGTAGAACGTCAAGTCAATGCGACGGTCACGGACAGCAGTATCACAGCGACTCCAGTGACAGGCGAGGCACCTCACCTTGCCATCAATCCATCAGCGTCGGTAAATCAACGGGGCAAATTGCTTGTGTTCCTTCCAGGGACCCAGGGCAGGCCGACTCAGTACAGCTACATCCTTCGCGCTGGCGCCTCCCGCGGCTTCCATGCGGTGGGCGTGAACTATCCGAACCAGACTGCCATGGGAACTCTGTGCCAGTTCAGCACGGATCCAGATTGCTACTGGAACGCGCGCAACGCGGTCATCTTCGGCAATGGCACACCGGTCAACGGGCAGAGTCCGGTGTCACAAGCCGACTCCATCGTCAATCGACTGAACAAATTGCTGAACTGGCTTAACAATACCTATGCCTCGGAGGGCTGGGGGCAGTTTCTGCTGCCGGACAAGACGGCCGATTGGAGCAGGGTCGTCCTGGCAGGGCATTCCCAGGGTGGCGGGCATGTCGGCGTGCTCGCGAAGACGTTCTCGCTGAGCCGCGCAGTCTATTTTTCCTCACCAGAGGACTGGAATGAATTGTCAAATCGGCCGGCCAGTTGGACGGCTTCCAGGGCCAGCGTGACGCCGGCAAGCCTGCAATACGGCTTTGGCGCGGACAGTGACACGCTGGTGCCCAACGCCCACGCCTTTGCGCACTGGGATAGCCTGGGTCTTGCTAAGCCGGCATCCGGGCCGGTGTTGGTTGAAGGAGGGAGCATGCCGTTCTCCAATGCACAACAACTTCGCACATCCTTGCCTTACAACCCAAGCAGCACGGCATTAACACTCACCCTCAGGAATCACGGCGTCACCGTCGTGGATACATCCACGCCGGTGGATAGCAATGGTAAACCTCTCTTTGACACCAACGGTGTATGGGAATACCTGTGCTTCCAGTAGCTGGATCAGAGCTCGACGGGAGCAGCATGCAGCAACCTCGTCCAACCATTAAACCTTCGTTGACGAGTTGCTGGGCATGAGCGACTTACTCCGTGGCATTGCTCTTGGGGCACTCTTTTTCGGAGCGGTCAGCCTCGCTTGCGCGAGCGAGGCGCTCCAGTTGCAGCGGCAGGACCAGAAGTTCTTGCAGGCGACTGCTTATGCACCCGCTGCGGCCACCTGCCGTGGGGTCGCAATCATTTCGCCGGGTGCCGGCGGTACTGAACAGGGCTATCGTTATCTGGGCGAAGCCCTGTCCTCGATTGGATACCTTTCCGTGGTGGTGGGTCACCAGGAGAGCGGGCGACGCGCCTTGCGCGAGCATCTGCGCGGCAACGGGCTTCGCGAGGGCCTGGCCGAACTGATCACGGAGCCAGATGCCTATCGCGGCAGGTTCATGGATATCGCCGCGTCGGTGAAATGGGCCGAACGCAGGTGTAATTCCAGAGAAAAGTTACTGATCGGCCACTCAATGGGTGCCGCAACGGTCATGATTGAAGCGGGTGCAAGAAACAAGATCGGCGTCCAGGGCACCGATTCCTTCAACGCCTACATCGCCCTATCGCCACAAGGCACCGGTTCGATCTTCCCCGGGAACGCGTGGTCGGGCATCCGAAGACCCGTGTTGCTGATTACGGGCACCCGCGATACCGAGTTGGGTGGTGCCTCTTGGGAAACGCGCACCGAACCGTTCAGAAACATGCCGCCAGAGTGCAAGTGGTTGGGCGTAATAGATGGCGCGAGTCATTTGAATTTTGCAGGCATCGGAATGTCGCGTAAGACGGAGACGCTGACAGTGCAGACAATCAGCGCCTTTCTGGATGGTCTTCGCGCTGGTGACTGCAGGCCTCGGGGCCAGGTCGCAGGCCTTGATATTTCTACGAAGTAGCCGCGGACCTGCGAAATTCATTTGCTGGTTCGACTGCCCGTCGCCTAATGGCGCCGGGCGGTCGAACCCGCACTTTCATGATCGAGGGATCGAACCCCTCAACCAACCACCACAAACGACAAAGCCCAGCCCCCCTCTCGCGAGGGGACTGGGCTTTGTTTGTAAGTGGCGGAGAGTGAGGGATTCGAACCCTCGATGGGCTTTTGGCCCATACGCCCTTAGCAGGGGCGCGCCTTCGACCACTCGGCCAACTCTCCGCGGCAGCAGGCCAGATAAGGGCCTACAAACCAACGGCCCGGATGGGAACCACCCGGGCCGAAGTGCAATGATAGGACGGACTAAGCCGCCGGACAAGGGAAACCGGGGTTCAGGCCTCGTCTTCTGGCAGTTCTGGGGCGTCCTCGCCCTCGGTCTTGATACGCGCGAAGATTTCTTCGCGATGAACGGCGACGTTACGCGGGGCGTTCACGCCCAGCCGCACCTGGTTCCCCTTGACGCCCAACACCGTGACGGTGACATCCTCACCAATCATCAGCGTCTCGCCCATGCGTCGGGTCAGAATCAACATTTAAACGCCACCTCTTGCTCGAACCAACGCGAACCGCGAACTCACTTCGGAATCTAGCCGTTCGCTGCCGCCGGGTGAATGAAAAAAACGTCAAGTGCGAAAAAATAAAGCCGGAACAGCAATTTAGGACGCAAAACAGAAATTCACGAGATCAACCGGGCGTCAACCCATTCAATCCAATGCTGCACAGGCACGGCGGCAGCATACCCCAAATGGGTTATACAGCCGATGTTGGCCGAGACGATGGCCTCGGGCCCTCCGCGCTGCAGCGCAGCGAGCTTCCGGGAGCGCAATTCGCCAGAGAGTTCCGGCTGTAACAACGAATACGTTCCAGCCGATCCACAACACAATTGACTGTCAGCGCACGGCAGAAGATCCACTCCCAAACGGGTAAGCAAACCCTCCACCTGACCACGCACTCCTTGCCCATGCTGCAAAGTGCAGGGCGACTGGAACGCGAGGCGCGCACCGACTGGTCGCAATCGCTTTGCCAAGGCTTCGGCTTCGGGCGCTATGACCTGCGCAATGTCACGCGCCAACGCAGCAACACGCGCCGCGCGTGCTGCATAAACCGGGTCTTGCCGCAGCAAATGGCCGTAGTCCCGCAGTTGCACGCCACAGCCGGAAGCATTGCTGATGATGGCTTCCACGGGCCTCACCACTGCGGCCATCGCGGACGATTCGCCGTTCGCCTTCACCGCAGAACCGCCGGCCGAAGGCTCGATCCATGGCCACCAAGCATCGATATTGCGACGGGCTTCCGCGAGCGCGCCGGAGGGGTCGTCGAGGTGCTGACGTAGGGCACCACAGCAACCTGCCGACGGGGGAGTAACGGCCTGTATTCCCAAGGCGGCCAGCACACGCACCGTGGCGTGGTGGATACCCGGCGACAGCGCCGGCTGTACGCAACCGGACAGCAGCAATACCCGCCGTTGCGCGGAAAACGCCGGCGCAACTCTGCCGGCCTGCGGTGTCGGCGAGCTCCCAGAACGCGCCGTGCCTAGCGGAACCTTCTCGCGCAGCCTTGGCGGCAGCGCCGGCCGCAGCGCCCGGCCCAAGCGCAGCAGAGCGCCGAATAGCCGCGGCCGCGTGAGCGTTTCCCGGAGCAACGTACGTACTAAACGGCCGCCCCATGTCCGTGGCGACCGCGCGCCGGCGAGTGCACGCCCGGTATCGAGCAAGCGCCCGTAATCCACCCCGGAAGGACAAGCGGTTTCACAAGCGCGGCACGTGAGGCAACGGTCCAAGTGCAGTTGGGTCTTCGCCGTGGCCGGCGCACCCTCCAGCAAGCCCTTCATGAGGTAGATACGCCCGCGCGGGCCATCCAGTTCATCGCCCAGCAAACGGTAGGTGGGGCAACTGGCATTGCAGAAGCCGCAGTGGACGCACTTGCCCACGATGCGCGCGGCCTCCTCGGCGGCGGTATTTCCCTGCAACTCGGGCGACAGGTTCAAATGCATGGGCTTAAAGCTCCGAAGACAAGCGGCCGGGGTTCAGAACACCCGCCGGGTCGAACTCGGCTTTCAGCCGACGATGAATGGCCAACAACGCGGGCGCCAATGGTGTGAAGGCGTCCGGCTTAGAGGCGTCGGACCGGTCGTGTACCCGGAAAGCCGTGGCATGACCGCCCAAAGTAGTCACGTGCTCTCGCACCACGGAAGCCGACAGCGAAGTCTTGAGCCAACGCTGCGCGCCGCTCCATTCAATGAACTGTGGCCCGTCCAAACCGAGCGGCGGCGCCGCCGGCGGCAAGGCCAGCCGCCACAACGGCGCGTTGCCGCTGAAGTACGGGAGTTGCTGGTCGCGAAGTGCAGTCCACCAAGAGGTGGCTACGGCCTCAGATAGGCGCTCCCCGCCTAGGCGTGCCGCAGCGGCGTCCACCGCAGAACTGGCTCCGGAGAGGCGCACGTGCAGCCTGCCAGCCTCCCAGGCCGTGGCGGAGACCGGCAGAGGCTGCCCGGCCCACCCGGTCACCAACGCCAAGCCCGCTTCCTCGGTGCATTCCTGCACGAGAGTGGTTTCTGCGAAGGGCACCGGCAAGACCTTGAGCGACATCTCGGTGATGGCCCCGAGCACACCGAGCGAACCGGCCAAGACGCGGGAAAGGTCGTAACCCGCGACATTCTTCATGACGCGACCGCCGAAGGCCAAGGCACGCCCCCGACCATCGACCAACCTCGCGCCCAGCAGGAAATCACGTAGCCCACCGTGCATGGGACCGGCACTCCGGCGCCGCGGGCCTGCAAGGCCTGCCGCCACGCAGCCACCTACCGTACCGCCCGCCCCGAAGCGCGGCGGTTCAAACGCCAACATCTGCCCCTGCGCCGCAAGCACAGCCTCAAGCGCCGCCAACGGCAACACCGCCGGCGCCGTCACCACCAGTTCACTGGGTTCGTACTCGACTGCGGCGAGCAGTTCCGCGGGCGTGGCGCCAGCCAGCGCAGGCAAGTCGAGCACCGTGCCGCGTGGCGCATTGCCGTAAAAATCTTTGGTGCCGCCGCCGCGCAAACACAGCGGCTCGTGGTTGGTTGTCGCAGCACTCAAGCGCTCTGCCAAGGCGGCCTCGTAGTGCGCAAGATGAAAACCCGCCATGGTCAAAACCGCGGCAAGTCGGCGAAGGGCAACTGCCCGGCGCGAACGCGCATGCCGCCAAGTTCAGCGCAGCGGTGCAATTGCGGCACGGCTTTGCCGGGGTTCAGCAGGCCCGTGGGGTCGAAGGCGTGCTTCACTGCATGGAACACCCCGAGCTCCGCCGCCCCAAATTGCGCGCACATGGCATCAAGTTTCTCCAGACCCACACCATGTTCACCCGTAATGGTGCCCCCGAAGCGCACGCTGGCCTCAAGAATGGCGGCACCGAAAGCTTCCGCGCGTTGCACGGAATCGGGGTCCCCATCGTCGAACAAGATGAGTGGATGCAGGTTGCCATCGCCCGCATGGAACACGTTGGGGCAGGACAGACCAAACTCCTGCTCCATCCCCTGAATGGCGGTGAGCATGGCGCCGAGATGTTTGCGCGGAATGGTGCCGTCCATGCAGTAGTACGCGGGCGCAGCGCGCCCCGCTGCCGGGAAGGCGTTCTTGCGGCCTGCCCAGAAGCGCAAGCGCTCCTGCTCGCTATTGGACACCTGCACTTGCGTTGCGCCCGCAGCGCGCAGCACGGCGCTCATCCGCTCTACGTCTTCAGCCACTTCCGTCGCTGTCCCATCGGCTTCACAGAGCAACACGGCGGCTGCTTCCATGTCGTAGCCGGCACGGGCGAAAGGCTCCACCAATCGAATCCCCGCTTGGTCGATCATCTCCAAACCGGCGGGGATGAGGCCCGCAGCGATGAGGGCCGCCACGGCATCACCCGCGGCTGTGACCGTCGCGAAACTGGCCATGAGGCAACGCGCCAACTGCGGCACCGGCACCAAGCGAACGGTGACTTCGGTGATAACGGCGAGCATGCCTTCAGAGCCGATGACGAGCGCCAGCAAATCCAAACCGGGCGCATCGGGGGCAAGGCCGCCAAACTCCACCACTTCGCCTTCCATGGTGAGGGCGCGCACGCGTAGTACGTTGTGCAAAGTGAGGCCATATTTCAGGCAATGTACGCCACCGGAGTTTTCCGCGACGTTGCCACCAATGGTGCAAGCCACTTGACTGGACGGGTCGGGTGCGTAGTAAAGCCCATACGCAGCCGCCGCTTCAGAAATAGCGAGGTTGCGTACACCGGGCTGCACAGTGGCGGTGCATGCCACCGGGTCAATGCCTACCAAGGCATTCAGCCGCGCCAAGGACAACACTACGCCTTCGGCATGCGGCGTAGCGCCACCGGAAAGGCCCGTGCCTGCCCCGCGTGGGACTACCGGCACGCCATGCTTGGCACAGATAGACAAGGCCGCGGCCACTTCGGCTTCGTTCGCCGGCAACACCACCGCACGCGGCAACTGCCGGTGCAAGGTTAGGCCATCACATTCGTAAGGACGTGTGTCTTCTACTTCTACCAGCAACTGTGCCCGCAGAAACCGTGCGCGTAGCGCAGCGAGGCACGAATCGAACTTGCCCGGGTTCATCGCGACAGAAGACTGTCCCTTCACGTGGAGAGGGCCGTCGGCGATTTCTCCAGCCCATACGCAGCGTGCAGCGCACGCACGCCGCGTTCAAGTTCATGCTCGTCCACCAACACCGAGACTTTGATTTCACTCGTTGCCACGAGGCGCACATTGATGTTCTCGGCAGCGAGCGTGGCGAACAGGCGTGTAGCGACACCCGCGTGCGAACGCATGCCAACGCCCACTACCGACAGCTTGGCCACGGTGGTATCGCCGGTGACTCGAACCCCTGCCGACCCGGCGAGCGCCGTGCCACTACCGCTTAGCACCGCGGCTTGCACAGCCGCTAATGCCGCCGCGTGGTCGTCGCGGTGCACGGTGAAGGTCAGGTCCACGCGCCCCTCGCGCGGGGCATTCAGGACAATCATGTCGACTTCGATGTTCGCCTCGCTGACGGGCTCGAGGACAGCGAGAGCGGCGCCGGGCTGGTCCGGCAAACCGGTGACAGTGATGGCGGCTTCATCCCGGTTGAAAGCAATGCCGGCGACCAAGGGAGCTTCCACGGTAGTGTCCTCTGCGGTGATGAGCGTGCCTTCGCTATCTTCGAAGCTAAGCGCGACGCGCAGCTTCACGTTGTACTTGGCCGCGAACTCGACCGCGCGTAGATGCAGCACGCGCGCACCTTGCCCAGCCAGTTCCAGCATTTCCTCGAACGTCAGCCTTGGCAGACGGCGTGCCGCCGGCACCATACGCGGGTCCGTGGTGTAGACGCCATCCACATCGGTAAGGATTTGGCATTCGTCCGCGCCGAGCGCCACGGCCACAGCGACGGCGGTGGTATCGGAGCCACCGCGCCCGATGGTGGTGATATCGCCGGCCGCGTTGATGCCCTGAAAACCCGCGACGACCGGTACCGCCCCTTCTGCAATGATGGCCGCGAGGCGTTGCCCGTCGATACCTTCGATACGCGCCTTGCCATGCACGGCGGTGGTGCGCATAGGCACCTGAAACCCCACCAACGAACGCGCGGGGACGCCTACATCGTGGAGCGCCATGGCGAGCAGCGATACCGACACTTGCTCGCCAGTGGATAGCAGGCTGTCGAGTTCGCGCGGGTGGGGG
>CALPVO020000036.1 GCA_943327025.2 Janthinobacterium lividum | reverse complement strand
CGGCCGCACCGCCGGTAGCGACCAGGTGAAGGAGTTCTTCGGCGAAGTGGAAGTGCCGCTGCTGGCGGACCCCTTCCTGGCCAAGCGTCTGTCGCTCAGCGGCTCTGCCCGCTGGACCGACTACGACAGCTACGGTTCGGACACCACCTTCAAGGTCGGCCTGAACTGGCAGATCGTCGATTCGCTCCGCATGCGTGGCAGCTACGGCACCTCGTTCCGCGCTCCGGCGCTGTTCGAACTGTATCTCGCCAACCAGACGGGCTTCCTGGGCCAGACCTCGGTCGACCCCTGCATCAACTGGGACCAGAGCCAGGACCAGCAGATTCTCGCGAACTGCGCAGCCGTTGGCCTGCCCACCGGTTGGTTGAACCCGAACTCCTCCGCGCTCATCGTGACGGGTGGTGGTGCAGGCGTTCTGAACGCCGAAACCTCGAAGGCCTGGACGGCCGGTATCGTGTTCACGCCTAAGGACTGGCCGCTCAGCATCGCTGCCGACTGGTGGCGTATCGAGGTGAACAACCAGGTGTCGCAGTTCGGCGCCGGCAACATTGTCAGCTCCTGCTACGGCTCCGAGGACTTCCCGAACGACCCGTTCTGCGCCTTGTTCGATCGTGACACCACCGGCCAGTCCAACCAGTTCCTGGCGGATGGCGTCACGCCGAACCCGGCCTACAACTCGCAGTTCGGCAAGATCACGACGGTGCGCAACTCCTACGTGAACATCTCGAACCAGATCGCTGAAGGTGTGGACTACAACATCCGTTGGCAGCAGAAGATCGGCGCGTATAACTTCACGGCGAATGCGCAGGTCACTTACATGCTCGCGGCCAGCAGCCAGATCTTCAAGGACTTCGCTCCGGACAACGATCTCGACATCATCTACTCCAACAAGTGGGCGTCGAGCATCGACCTGCGTCTGGATCGTGGTCCGTGGACGCTGAACTGGTCGATCGACGCGCTCTCCCGCGCTTCGAACGACCGCCTGTTCGGTGGCGACACCTTCGGCTGGCGTGGTTTTGCGGACTGCGGTACGCAGGCCACTCCGACCACGACCTGCGTGCAGGCTCGTTACGACCAGACCGTGAACATGCACATCACGCATGACGTCTCGGTCCGTTATCGTGGCGACAAGTACTCGATCATTGCGGGCATCCAGAACGTGCTGAACGAGGACCCGCCGCTGCTGTCGACCGGTTCGGGCGCTCTCCGTCAGGGCAACTCGATCTACCTCAGCAACTACGACGTGCTGGGTCGCCGCTTCTTCGTGAGCGCCGACTACCGCTTCTAAGAAGAAGCTGACCGGGTCTTCGGGCCCGGTCGCACTACCTGCAAAGGTATTCAGGCCCGGGTGGCGACACCCGGGCCTTTTTCATGGCCGAAAGTTGGTAGGTGGCAGCTTGCTGCCGACAGTCGCGAGCCAGCTCGCTCCTACGGGTGCCACCCCTCCAATGTAGGAGGAAGCTTGCTCCCAACCCTTGCTGCCGCTTTCAGCGCCGCCAGAACATGGGCGTGAACACGACCAGCACCGTGAACACTTCCAGCCGCCCCAGCAACATGGCGGCCACGGTGATCCACCGGCCGGTATCGGTCAGCTGTTGGAAATTCGCCGCGACGCTGCCAAGGCCAGCACCAGTGTTGTTCAACGTCGTGGCCACCGCGGACCAAGCCGACACTTGGTCCAGGCCAGTCATCATCAGCGCCAGCATGAGCACGCCAAACAGCAACAAATAGACCGCAAAAAAGCCCGCCACCGCAGACAACACCCGTGGCGCCACGGGCCGGCCCGCGTACTTCACCAACACCTCAGCGCTGGGGTGGACCAAGCGGCGCATTTCAGCGTGAGCTTCCTGGGCCACCAGCTGCCAACGGATTACCTTCATGCCACCGGCGGCACTACCTGCACAGCCACCGATGAACGTGGCGAGAATGAGCAACGCGGGCAACGGACCGGGCCACAACTGAAAGCCTTCGGTGACAAACCCGGTAGTGGTCTGCATGGCTACCCACGCAAAAGCGGCATGGCGCAGAGTAGTACCCGGCGCGGGGTGAACCTGGTGGTTCCACAGATAAAGAGCGATGAACAAACCCATGGCGACCAACACACCGCAGTACGCGCGGAATTCCGGGTCTTCCCAGTACTGCCTCAGTCCGGCGCCCTTGCTCCAAGCCATGAAGTGCAGCGTGAAGTTCACGCCCCCCAAAAACATGAACAGGATGGCGACCCATTCGATGTTCGGGTTCTGGAAGTAGCCGAGGCTAGCGTCATGGGTAGAGAAACCACCCGTGGATACCGTGGAAAAGGCGTGGGCAATGGCGTCGAAGCCACCCATGCCGGCAGCGCTATAGGCCGCTATGCAAGCGACGGTGAGCAAGAGATAAACCAACGACAAGCGCTTGGCCGTCTGCAAAATGCGTGGCGTGAGGCGCTTGTCCTTCACGGCCCCGGGCGTTTCCGCCCGATACAACTGCATGCCACCCACACCCAGCACCGGCAGCAAAGCCACCGCCAGCACGACGATGCCCACGCCACCGAGCCATTGCAGCTGTTGGCGGTACCACAGCACCGATTTGGGCAGCAGATCCAAACCGCTGATGACGGTGGCGCCCGTGGTGGTGAGGCCAGAGACTGCCTCGAAAACGGCGCCCGCAAGATCCAGTTCCGGCTGCTTGGCGAAGACCAGCGGCAAGGCGCCCGCAACACCGATGACCAACCAAAACAAGGTGACGAGAATGAAGCCATCGCGCAGCCGCAGGTCGGTTTCTACCTGACGGTTCGGCCACCAAGCCATGGCGCCGCCTGCCGCCACCAGCGCTGCAGCCTGAAGGAATGCCGGCCACTCCCCATCACCGTAAAGCAGGGACACCACTACGGGAGGCAGCATGGTGACACTGAAGCCCAGCAACAACTGACCCAGCATCCGCAAGACAACATTCTGATTCATGGCTTTGCCTACAGGAATGAGGGCGGCGCCTGGAAGAGCTTTTCTACCGCTTCGACATGACGACTGTCCGTGATGAACAGGATGACGTGGTCACCTTCTTCAAGGCAGATGTCATGGTGGGCCATGAGCACCTCCTCGCCGCGCACCACCGCACCAATGGACGCGCCCGGCGGCAGCGGCACTTGCTCGATGGTGCGCCCTACCACCTGAGAAATACGCGGGTCACCGTGGACGATAGCCTCGATGGCCTCGGCGGTGCCGCGCCGCAGACTGTGGACGCGAACCACATCGCCGCGCCGCACCTTCTCCAGCAAGGAACCGATGGTGATGGTCTGCGGCGAAATGGCGACGTCTATCCGGTCGTTCTCCATCATGTCCGCGTAGGCCTGCCGGTTGATGAGCGCCATCACCTTCGCAGCGCCAAGCTTCTTGGCCAGCAGCGACGACAAGATGTTCGCTTCCTCGGTATTCGTCACCGCGCAGAACACGTCCATGCTGTCGATGTTTTCTTCGATCAGCAGTTCCTCGTCCGCGGCATCGCCAGTCAAAACGATAGTGCTGCGCAGCAGCGCGGCAGCGCGCCGTGCGCGGCGTGGGTCGCGCTCGATGAGCTTGACCTGATTCTTCTCTTCCAGCGCCTGCGCCAGACGCAGGCCGATGTTGCCCGCGCCGGCAATGAGCACGCGCTTCAAGGGCGCTTCGTTGCGGCGCAGCTCGCGCATCATGGCCTGAATGTCAGGCGTGGCAGCGACGAAGAACACCTCGTCATCCGGCTCCACCACGGTGTCGCCATCGGGAATGATGCTACGCCCGCGGCGGAAGATGGCCGCCACGCGCACATCGGTCTTGGGCATGTGTTCACGCAAGGTGCGCAAAGCGCTCCCCACCAGCGGACTGCCCTTGGCGGCGCGCACGCCCACCAAGCGCGCGCGACCGTTCGCAAAATCCACCACCTGCACTGCGCCGGGGTAGCGGATAAGGCGCTCGACATAGTCGACCACCAGCGTCTCGGGGCTGATACAGACGTCGATGGCAAAGGCCGCGCCTTCGCCGAACAGTCGCTCGCGCTTGAGGTAATCCGTAGTGCGGATGCGCGCGATCTTCTTCGGGGTACGGAAGAGGTTCCAGGCCACCTGGCAGGCGACCATGTTGACCTCGTCGCTGTTGGTGAGGGCGACAATCATGTCGGCCTCGGCACCACCAGCGGATTCCAGCACGGCAGGGCTACAGGCGTTGCCGGCAATGGTGCGCACGTCGAGCCGGTCCTGAAGCTCCCGCAGGACCTCCTCGTCGGTATCGACGACCGTGACCTCGTTCGCCTCTTCACGGGAGAGTTTCGCTGCGGCGGTGCGGCCTACCTGGCCGGCACCCAGGATGATGATCTTCACGGCAACAATTCTTCCGGCCGCGCGCCCGAGGGCGCCAAGGCGAGAAGTGTAGCGCGATGGCGCGCGCGCGGCTTCAGGGAGCGGACGGCAAGCCCAAGACCTGGCGCGCCAGACCCGCGAGCGCCAAAGGACTGAAAGGCTTCACAAGGTAGTGGTCGGCGCCGGCAGAAAGGCCTTCCGCGACATCCATCCGCTGACCGCGGGCGGTCACCAGGATGACCCGTAGCCCGGCACTGGCGGGGTCCGCACGGAGTTGGCGGCAGACGTCCATGCCGCTCGGCCCACCCGGCATCATCACGTCGCAAACCAGCAGCTGCGGGCGGTGCGCCGCGCACAAGGCCAGCGCCTCCGTGCCGTTGCTGGCCACGTGCAGTTCCACCCGCAACAGGTCGAAGGTGGCCCGCAGCAACAACTGCATGGCCGGCTGGTCGTCGGCAATCACTACGATTGGAAGGGACTGCGACAAATGCTCACCCTCGCCCACACCTGCCCTTTGGTGTAACCCATTTGGGCTAGCACTGCAAGCGCCAGCGAAGCCGGCGAGTCCGCGGGAAACACTGCAATCACGCCACGGACTGGCTATGCTATTCATGAAAAATCGACATTTCGCGGGCAGCGGGCGCAGCATAGGGAGCACACCGCATGTACGGGTTGGTGAACCGTTCGTTCGAAGACATGGTGCGGGCACGCTGGGGTAGTGCGGCTTGGGAAGCGGTTTGCGCGCGGGCGGGCGTGGATGTGCAGGTCTACGTCCTGAACGAACCGTACCCGGACGACCTGACCTACGCGCTGGTGATGGCCGCCACGGAGGTGGTGGGCCTACCACCGGCGGACCTGCTTCGCGAGTTTGGGCACCACTGGGTACTGCAAACAGCCAATGAGTTCCATGGCCCCTTGCTGCGCGCCGGTGGCCACACACTGCGCGAGTTCCTGCACAACCTGCCGAACTTCCACACCCGGGTGCTGATGATGCTACCCGGACTGCTGCCCCCGAAATTCACCTGCCTAGATTTAGGGGAGCGGGTGGTCAGCATCGGCTATCGCTCGCACCGGCCCGGCCTGGCGCCGTTCGTGCTCGGTCTGCTGGAAGGCCTCAGCCAACTCTTTCAGGAGCCCGTGGACATCACCCACGTGCCCGGTCCGGCCTTGGCCGCCGACGGGGGGGCCAGCGAGTCCTACCTGGTCCACTGGCCACCGGGGTAGCCGGTGTCCGTCACCCAATACACGCTCGACGCTAGCCGTTTTGCAGCCGCCTTTCCATTCCATGTGGTTTTCAACCACGCGCGAACACTGTTGCAGGTGGGGGAAGTGCTGGCCCGTATCGCGCCCGATGTCCGCCCCGGCGCTGCGCTAGACCACGTGCTGCCAACCACCGGGTCCACGGCGGAAGTCCCCTTCGACGAGTTGGTACGCCAGCCCAATTTGGTCGCCCTGCTGAAGCACCCGCCCAGCGGCTTGATGCTGCGCGGTGCCATTCACCAGTTAGGTCCGGGGGACAACGGGCCATTTGTGTTTCTCGGCTCCCCGTGGGTGCCGACTGCTGCGGAGCTGGTGCGCCTCGGGCTCACGCTGAGCGACTTCGCCGCCCACGACGCAGCCTCTGACGTGACCCAACTGGCGCAGATTCACCGCCTTGCCCAAGACGATCTACGCCGGCTGAACCAGTTACAACGCACGCAGCAGGAAGAACTGAACGCCCTGCTGGAACTCAGCCCGGACGGCATCATCGCGTTTAACCGCGAAGGGGTTGTCACGCATGCCAACGCTTCGCTGCGTTCCTTGCTGGGTGCGCTGTTGCCCGGGCCCACTCCACCCCACTTGGCGGTTTTCGACAGCCTACTCTTGGCCGCAGCGAATCCGGCCATTCCCTGCGTCCCGTGCAGAGAGTTACCCGATGGCAGCCACGACACCATCGAGCTCTTGCGACCACGGCCCATGATTCTCCAGCGCTCGGCGCGCGTACTGCACGGCGCCGCAGGCGTATCGGTCGGCCGCGTGCTGTACCTGCGCGATGTCACCCACGAAACCGAAGTGGCACGCATAAAGACAGAGTTCCTGACCACCGCCGCCCACGAACTGCGTACACCGCTGGCCAGCGTGCATGGGTTCACTGAATTGCTGCTGACCGAGGAGTTTCCACGCGATCTCAGCCGGGAAATGCTCACCACCATGCACCGGCAGTCCAGCTTGCTGGTGAAGCTGGTGAATGAATTACTGGACTTGGCCCGCATCGAAGCGCGCGCGGGAAAAGACCTGCAAGTAGAACTGCTGTCGCTGGTGCCACTGCTACGCGAAGTAGTGGAAGGTTTCTACCTGGAGAGTGCGCCACGGAAAATTTTGCTGAACTTGTCCGCAGCAGCGGTTTGGGTGACAGCCGACCGCGTGAAGCTGACGCAGGCCTTGAACAATGTGCTGTCCAACGCCTGCAAATACTCATCGCAAGACGGCACCATCCAGGTACAGCTGCTATCGCGCGAAAGCCGACCCGGTCGGGAAGTGGGAGTCAGCATTACCGACCAGGGCATCGGCATGACCGAAAGCCAGTTGGCACGAATCTACGAGCGGTTTTTTCGAGCCGACCCTGGCGGTGCCGTCGGAGGCACCGGCCTTGGCATGACACTCGTGAAAGAATTTCTGGAATTGATGGGCGGCAGCGTGGAGGTAACCAGCACACTCGGCACCGGAACCACCGTCACGCTCTGGCTGCAGGCAGCTGCCCCGCCCGGGGACGCTCCGGCATGAAGGCCAAAAGATGACTGCGCAAGACATGAAAGTCGACCGGCTTGTGCAGGAAGGCCACGCCGCGCGGCAAGCCACCCCGCTCCGCCACTTCTGCCGGCGACAAGGCACTGGTGACCAGGACCGGCACATGCTGATAATCCGCAGAAGTGCTCAGCGCTCGCAGTAATGCGAAGCCGTCCATCCGTGGCAAGCCGAGATCCAGCAGGAGCAAGTCCGGTTCCACCTCGCCCAAGGCGATGAGCCCCAAGTAACCGTCCGTGGACACCCTAAGGTGTACTGGCAAGGGCAGCGCCAGCGAAGCCAAACGCGCACGCATGAGCTCTACCTGCACGAGGTCGTCTTCGATCAGCAGGATGTCGAAACCGGGAGTCGCGGGAGTCTCGCCAGCGGTGACGGCACGCAGGCGCAGCATCTCTTCGATGCAATCCAGCGGAATGCGACGATGACCACCCGCCGTCTTCCACGCGCGTAGCACCCCGTTTTCCACCCAAAGTTGCACCGAGCGCAAGGACACACCCAGCCGGTCGGCGGCTTCACGGGTGGACAGGTACTTGGGGGTGGCAACACCCATGGCGCCCTCCTGGCTCCACAATCGAGAATTTCAGTCTAGCACCCGCTTTACTGGACGGCGTGCTTACCAGGCCAATTCAGGGGATGCCTGTTTCGGTATGCCGCAGCGCCTGTTTTACGGCTCGGGAATACGCTCTACGGGCTACCCGCGCAACCCGCGCAACACTCGCCGGAACCCCATCAGGCGCCGAGGATTTCCAGCTTGGCGTAAGCCAGCATGAGCTGCTTCGGGCCAAGGCGCTCGAAGTTCACTTCGACCTGTGCCTGCGCGCCCTGCCCTTCCAAACGCACCACCACACCATCACCGAACTTGGCGTGACGCACCCGGCTACCGAGCTTCAAGCCGTTGAAGGCCGCGGCTTGATCGATACGCGCTGTGGCGCGCACCACGGCAACGCGTTCTTCCGTGACGGGTGACGGGCGGCCGGTGCCGCCAGAGCTGCCCCCGTAGCCACCGCGGCTGCCGCCGCCGTAACTGCCACCACTGCCGCCACCATAGGTGCGGCCTTGCTCGCGGCTGCCGTAGCCACCGCCAAAACCGCTGTTGGAGCGCCCTGGCTCGCGGCTGCCGTAGCCACCACTAAAGCCACTATTGGGACGGCCTTGCTCGCGCCCTTCCCAACCGTCGCCCTCATCCGTCCAGCGCCGCCGCCCGTTATCGAAGGGCCGCGACACGTTCAAGCGCGGCCGCACTTCTTCCAGTAGTTCTTCTGGCATTTCCGCCAAAAACCGCGAGGGCGCCGCCATCTGGTCCTGCCCGTGCAAGCGGCGCGCTTCCGCATGCGACAAATACAGCCGCTTCATGGCACGCGTGATGCCCACGTAGCAAAGGCGGCGTTCTTCTTCCAGGCCGTTGAGGTCCGCGATGGAGCGCTGGTGCGGGAACAAGCCTTCTTCTAGGCCACACAGGAACACGATGGGAAACTCGAGACCCTTGGCCGAGTGCAGCGTCATCATCTGTACGGAATCTTCGCCGGCACCGGCTTGCGCCTCGCCGCTTTCCAGCACCGCATGCGCCAGAAACGAATCCAAGGGGTTCATGGGTTCGCCACTGTCTCCCGGCACTTGGTCCGGTTCGAAGGTGCGCGCTGCAGAAACCAATTCGTCCAAGTTCTCGACGCGGGCTTCACCCTTGCCGTCTTTTTCCTTTTGGAAGTGTTCGCGCAAACCGGAACGCGCGATGACATGGTCCACCTGCTCATGCAGTGGCAAATTGGCGGCTTCCTTCGCCAACTGGTCGACCAACTGCAGGAACGCAGCCAACGATTGGTTCCCCTTGGGCCCAAGCATGCCGGAGCCCAGCACCACACCGCAGGCTTCCCACATGGAGTTGCCGCGTTCGCGCGCGGCCGTGCGCACCAAATCCAAGGTGCGCGCGCCAATGCCGCGCGTAGGCAAGTTCACCACACGCTCGAAAGCGGCGTCTTCGGCGCGGTTCGACAACAAGCGCAAGTAAGCAAGCGCATCTTTCACTTCGGCGCGCTCAAAGAAGCGGAGGCCACCATAAACGCGGTAAGGGATACGCGCATTCATGAAGCCTTCTTCCAGCACGCGCGACTGCGCATTGGACCGGTACAGCACCGCTGCGCCGTCACGACGACCGCCCTGACTGATCCACTCGCGCACGCGCTGAACTACGAAGTCCGCTTCGTCGCGTTCATTGAACGCCGAATAGACACGGATAGGCTCGCCCGGCGCACCTGCGGTACGCAGCGTCTTGCCGAGGCGGCCAGTGTTGTGCTCGATGATGCCGTTGGCCAGCGCCAAGATGTTGCCGCTGGAGCGGTAGTTTTCTTCGAGGCGCACCATGAGCGCGCCGGGAAAGTCTCTGCTGAACTGGTGGATGTTTTCCACCTTGGCGCCGCGCCAGCCGTAGATGCTCTGGTCGTCGTCACCCACGACGAACGGCGTACCACCCGGACCGGCCAGCAGACGCAGCCACTGGTACTGCAAGGTGTTGGTGTCCTGAAACTCGTCCACCAGCATGTGGGTGAAGCGCTTGCGGTAGTGGTCCAGCACCTCCACATGGTCGCGCAGCAGTTCGTAACTGCGCAGCAACAGTTCGGCGAAGTCCACCACGCCCGTCTTGCGGCAGCGCGCTTCATATTCCTCGTAGATGCGGATGAGCTGCCGGCGCGTCGGGTCGCCGTCATCCTTCAAGTGCTTCGGGCGCTGACCTTCATCTTTACGGCCATTAATGAAATAAGTGACCTCACGTGGCACCCAGCGGGTGTCGTCGAGGCCCATTTCTTTCAGAATTTTTTTCACCAGCCGCTGCTGGTCATCCGCATCGAGAATCTGGAAGGTCTGCGGCAGCTCGGCTTCGCGCCAATGAATGCGCAGCAAGCGATGCGCCAAGCCATGGAAGGTGCCGATCCAGAGATTCTGCACGCCCACCTGCAGCAGCGTTTCCACGCGGCCGCGCATTTCGGCCGCCGCCTTGTTGGTGAAGGTAACCGCGAGGATGGACCACAGCGAGGCGCCCTCGCGCTCCACCAACCAAGCGATACGATGCACCAGCACACGCGTCTTGCCGGAACCGGCACCAGCGAGGATGAGGCAGGGCTGCAGCGGGGCAGAGACAGCCTGCGCCTGTTCGGCGTTCAGGCGGGAAAGGAGCGGGTCGGAATTCATCCGCGCATTCTACCGGGGCGGGCGGCTCAACCGGTGACCCTGTGCAGACCTCCGGGCGTGCTTCACGCCTCTGGCGCCGCGCCCTCGCCGAGAAACTCCAGCAACTCGAGTGCCAGAGCGATGACGACCGGCCCCAAGAACAGCCCCACCATACCGAATGCCGCCAAACCCCCGAGCACGCCGATGAAGACCGCCAAGGTCGGCACCTCACCGCGACCGGAAATGAGCAAGGGTTTCAACAGGTTGTCGACGGTGCCCACCACGCCCGCGCCGAACGCGAACAACAAGGTGGCCGGTAAATAGTGGCCTTGCAACGCGAGACCCACGACTGCCGGCCCCCATACCAATGCGGTGCCGCCGAAAGGCACCACCGACAACACCGCCGCCAACACACCGAACACCACCGGGGAAGGCAAACCGGCAGCGGCGAACGCTAGCCCCACCAACAACCCTTGCACCATGGCGGTGACCAAAGTGCCAAACACCACCGCACGCGTCACCGCCGCCAACCGCGCGAACAGATGCTCCTTGTGGGCGGCATCCATCGGCACCAGTCGACGCAAGCTACGCGCGATGGGGACTGCGTCGCGCACCAGAAAAAACAGCAGAATGAGCATGAACAGGAAACTGGCGACGGTTCCCACCGCCTCCAGAAAGAAAGCTCCCCCCATGGTGGCCAATGGTGCCAACACTCGCTGCGCACCCGCGACCACCCAGGTTTGGAATTGCGCAGCCGACACCGCCAAGTGTTCTTCGGCCCAACCCATCCAGCCCTTCAGCCAAGGCTGCTGCAGCAGATCGTTGAAACTACGCACCTCCAGGTCTAACGCCAGTTGCTGCACCCGTTGCGCCAATTCGCCGGCTTGCGCCGCAAACAAGGCGCCGAGCAGCCCCAGGGGCCCGAAGAACAACAACAAGGTCAGCAGCGTTAGCAGCAACGCAGCCAAAGATTCGCGACCACCGAGACGCCGCGCCAGCCGTACCTGCAAGGGCTGCAACAGGAACGCCAGAAACAGCGCCCAGGCCAGCGGCGCCAAAAAGGGCTCGACAATGCGCCAGAGCAGCAACGCCAACACTGCCGCGGTCACCAACCCAACGGCGCGACGATAGAACACAGTGGCAGGAGTGGACAGCATGGGAAATCCTGAAGGCGGGCTTCATGCCCTGAAGTTCTGGTCTGATTGTTCCACAGGCCCGACCCCCCCGATAGGCGGTAAACTGCAGTCATGATTGGTTTGCTGCAAAGAGTGACCCAAGCCAGCGTCACCGTGGAGGGTGCCATCATCGGCGCCATCGGCCGAGGGCTGCTGGTATTGGTGGGGGTGCAGGCCGGGGATACCGCTGCCCAAGGCGAGCGACTGCTGGAGCGCCTCGTCACCTACCGCGTGTTCGCCGACGACACCGGCCGCATGAACCGCAGTCTGGAAGAAACCGGCGGGGGGCTGCTATTGGTGCCGCAGTTCACGCTGGCAGCGGACACGCACAAAGGCACACGCCCGGGCTTCAGCACCGCCGCCGCTCCGGAACTCGGGCGCGAACGCTTCGCCGCCTTGGTAGCATTGGCGGAAGCCCGTTTGCCCGGTCGCGTTGCTACCGGACAATTCGGCGCCGACATGCAGGTAGCGCTGGTGAACGACGGGCCGGTCACCTTCTGGCTGGAAGTGAAGCCTGCTGGCTGATTTTTTGGCCGAAACTAAGTAAAAACCCTTAGGCTCTACCCCTAGGGACACGCGTCACGGATTGAGGAACTGCACAGATACCCACGAGGTCCATGCAGTAATATCCCGTCCTATCAATTTCGCTGGCAGCGCCGGCCACTGTTGGAGCCTCGTCATGGGTATCGGTTTTCGTGAACTTCTGATCATCCTCGCCATCGCGCTACTCGTCTTCGGTGCAGGCAAGCTCAAGAACATTGGCTCGGACCTCGGTGCCGCCGTGCGCGGCTTCAAGAAAGGCATCAGCGACGAAGAAGAATCTGCCAAGGAGACCAAGGACGCCAAGGCAGCGGCACCGGCCGCTGACGACAGCAAGAAGGCCTGAAGCCTTCTGCAGCGCTTGAAGCAGCCGCCACCTAGGGGCTGCCGTCTTGGTTTACCCAAGGGGCGCCCCTCTTGGGGTAGTCGTGTCGACTGGAGCTAATGCATGTTCGAGGTCGGTTTCAGCGAGATGCTGCTCATCGCGCTGGTAGCGCTG
>CALPVO020000035.1 GCA_943327025.2 Janthinobacterium lividum | reverse complement strand
GGCTGGCAACGAAGGCAAACTGTTCGGCTCCGTGGGTACGGCGGACATCGCCGACGCCCTGTCGGCCGCCGGGCATGCGGTGGAGCGTGCGGAAGTGCGCCTGCCGGAAGGCCCCATCCGCATGGTCGGTGAGCACGCCGTCACGGTGCACCTGCACGCCGATGTGGATGTGCAGATCACCGTCGCTATTGCCGCGGAAGACTGATACCCAGTCCACGCGGGTCGGCACTCCGGGCGGCCCGCCTTTCAGGCGGGCGGTCCGGTAGACTGAACCGGACGGCGCGCAGCAATCTGGCGCCGAAAAGGGAAAGTCATGGACCAGAAAACGCGTCGCGGTAGCCGCCGCCGGGGAGACCGCTTCCCGGAGGGCGAGTTGATGCGCCTTCCGCCGCACTCGGTAGAAGCTGAACAAGCCGTACTGGGCGCCCTGCTGCTGGATGCGCAAGCCTGGGACGCCGTCGCCGACGTCGTCACCTCTGAAGACTTTTACCGCCGTGACCATCAGGTCATCTTCGCGGGCATTGCCGGCGTGGTGGAAACCCGCGGGCCTTGTGACGCCGTCACCGTCGCCGAATTTCTCGAGCGCAAAGGCCAACTCGAAGAGGCCGGTGGCCTGGCCTACATCGCCACGCTGGCGCGTGACACGCCCAGTTCCGCTAACGTCCGTGTCTACGCGGACATCGTGCGCGAGCGCGCGGTCCTTCGCGCTTTGGTGTCGGCCGGTGGTGAGATTGCCAGTTCCGCGCTTGAAGCCAGCGGACGAACCGCGACCGAACTGGTGGACGAAGCCGAGCGCGCGGTTTTTGCCATCGCCGAGAAGGGCGCGAAGGGCCGGGCCGGGTTTCAATCTGTCAAGGACGTGTTGCCGGGCACCATTGACCGCCTCGACATGCTGCACCAGAACCCCGGCAAACTGACGGGTGTTTCCACCGGCTTCACTGAACTGGATCGCATGACGGCTGGCTTGCAGCCTGGCGACCTGATCATCATTGCCGGTCGTCCTTCGATGGGCAAGACCACGCTCGCCATCAACATCGCAGAGAACGCGGCGGTGGGCAAGGGCGTGCCGGCGGCCATCTTCTCCATGGAAATGTCGGCCGAGCAACTGAGCATGCGCATGATCAGTTCGCTTGGCCGCGTCCATCAGGGCAGCTTGCGGACCGGTAATTTCAACGATGAAGACTGGACACGCATCAACGCGGCCGTGGCGCAGATGTCCGAGGCGCCTATCTTCATCGACGAGACGCCTGCTTTGACGCCGACCGAGGTACGCGCTCGTGCGCGTCGACTGAAGCGAGAGAAGGGTCTCGGCCTCATTGTTATCGACTACCTGCAGTTGATGCAGGTGGGTGGCAGCGTGGAAAACCGCACGGCGGAGATTTCGGAAATCTCGCGGGGCCTCAAGGCGCTGGCCAAAGAAATGCATTGCCCGGTCATTGCCTTGTCCCAGCTGAATCGTTCCGTAGAACAGCGTGCAGAAAAGAAGCCGGTGATGTCGGACCTTCGTGAGTCAGGCGCCATCGAGCAGGACGCCGACGTCATCATGATGATTTACCGCGAAGAGGTGTACGACCAGAACACCCCACGCAAGGGCATCGCCGATATCATCATCACCAAGCAGCGTAACGGCCCGGTAGGTGAAGTGCAGTTGGCGTTCATGGGTGAGTACACCAAGTTCGAGAATCTCGCCACCGAGAACTGGGTGGGTGGCGGGAGCGACTACTGATGACGGCGCTCATCCGCGCGGTAGTTGAGACCGCTGCGCTGCGCCACAACCTCGCGGTGGTCCGCCGGCAAGCCCCTCACTCACGGGTGCTGGCGGTGGTGAAGGCGAACGCGTACGGGCACGGCAGTGTGGTGGCTGCCAAGGCGCTGGCCGATGCCGACGCCTTCGCGGTGGCCCGTTTGGAGGAAGGCATTCAGTTACGCGAGGCAGGCCTCGCGCATCCGGTGTTGTTGTTGGAAGGCGTTTTCAACGCAGAACAGTTGGCGGCAGCAGCCCGCCACGGCTTCGAGATTGTCGTGCATTCCGCGGCACAGTTGGCCCTGCTGCAAGCCTGGCAGGGCGTGCACCGCTTTCGCGTGTGGATCAAGCTAGACACTGGAATGCATCGGCTGGGCTTTTCCCTGAACGACTTCCCGGCGGCTTATGCCGCCTTGCGTGCTTGCGCGGCCGTGGCGGGCGAGCCCGTGCTGATGACGCATTTGGCCAACGCCGACGTCGCTGACGATGCCATGACGACTGCGCAGTTGGGCTCCTTCTCGCGCGCAGTACTTGGATTGCCCGGCGAGCGCAGCATCGCCAACACAGCGGGTGTGTTTGGCTGGGCCGAATCTCAGGGTGATTCCGGCGATTGGGTTCGCCCGGGTTTGGCGCTTTACGGGGCTTCGCCCTTCGCCGACCGCAGTGCCGCTGCCTTGGGTTTGCGTCCTGCCATGACGTTGCTCTCGCAGGTCATCGCGGTCAAACAAGTGCCGGTGGGTGGTTTGGTGGGCTATGGCGCCGCTTGGTGCGCAACCCGTGCCACGCGGCTTGCGGTAGTCGCTGCCGGCTATGCGGATGGCTACCCGCGAAACACGGCTGCTGGCTGCCCGGTGCTGGTCAATGGGCGTGAGGCGAGGGTTGTCGGGCGCGTGTCCATGGACATGCTGACCGTCGATGTGACGGACCACGCCGCCGTAGCGGCCGGTGACCCGGTAGTGTTGTGGGGCGATGGGGTGCCGGTGGAAACCGTGGCCACTGCGGCCGGCACGATTGCTTGGGAATTGCTATGCGGTGTTAGCCAGCGCGTGTCACCAGACCCGCGCTGAAGTTCACTTCTTGCCCCAACGCCATTCAGTCGGCTCGCCCTTGGCCCAGCAGATGGCCAGCAGGGCCATGCAGCAAACGAAAGTGAATGCCAGATGGATTCCTTGGCCATAGCGGGGTAGCAGGTAGAGGCCACCGGCGAGCATGGCGCCCATGAAGGCCGCTATCACCACCCAGCCTTGCCAAGTGACCGGTATTCCCCAGCCCCAGCCATAGGTTTTGGCAGGGAACCAGTAACGCGGCTTATCCATTGTCTTCTCCGACGCTTTGCTGCTGCGTTGTGGTGGCTTGGGGCTTAGGGGAAGCGCCTCGGGGAGCGCCCAGGGGAGCGCCCAGAGGAGCGCCGGGGGAAGCACCTGCGGAAACGGGCGATACGCCGCGTCGCTTCAGCCCTTCGCGTAGCAGAAATTCCACTTCGGCATTCACCGAGCGCAGGTCGGCCGCCGCGAGGCGTTCCAGTTGCGTCCAGACTTGCGGGTCCAATCGCAACAGGAAGCTTTTCTTGCCGGGGCTGGCCACGCTCCGCTGCCTTTAGCTGTAGAGGCTGCCGGCGTTCACCACCGGCTGCACGTCGGACTCGGCGCACAACACCACCAGCAAGTTGCTCACCATGGCGGCCTTACGCTCGTCGTCCAGATGCACGATGTTTTTATCGGACAGACCCTGCAACGCCATCTCCACCATCGACACCGCACCGAGCACGATTTTCTGCCGGGCAGCGATGACGGCTTCGGCCTGCTGGCGGCGCAACATGGCGCCCGCAATTTCCGGGGCGTAAGCCAAGTGCGTCAGACGCGAATCTTCCACGCGGATGCCGGCTTGGCTGAAGCGTTCATCGAGTTCCGCGGTGAGCACCGCCGCTACTTCCGTAGCGGCGCTACGCAGGGTGATTTCATCGGTTTCGTGGTCGGCACCGGCGGAATGGTCGTAGGCGTATTGCCCCGCTAAGTGACGAACGGCGGCTTCCGCCTGCACTGTAACGTAACGCTCGAAGTCCTCGACGTCGTAGGCGGCACGTGCAGTGTCTTCGACGCGCCAAACAATGGCGGCGGCGATCTCGATGGGGTTACCGCGCTTGTCGTTGACCTTCAGCCGCTCGCTGACCAAATTGCGCGCACGGAGCGATAGCTTCTTCTTGCCGTAGAACGGAATGGCCCAGCGCAGGCCTGTGCTCCGGTCGGTGCCGCGGTAGTCACCAAAGAACGTCAGCAAGGCGGCCTGGTTCGGCTGCAGGACGTAAAGGCCGGCGAACGCGAACACGGCAAGCAACACCAGCCCCAGCAGGGCCAGGACCATGCCGCCGCTCGGGTCCTCACCGGCGTTGGCCACCCAGACGAAGCCGCCGAGCGGCAAGCTCAGGCCTACCAGCAAGGCCAAATAGCCGCTGGAACTGCGGAAAACGACTTCCTGAGTGGACGCTTTGGCGATGGACGGGGAGGGCATGAAAGTCTCCGAAGTGGAATCAAAGTGATATCACTTTGCGTGCAGCCACAGAGACTGTCAAGCGACTCAGCGCGGCATGAGATCCAGCACGACTTGCGTCATGCCGAGGATGCCGGTGCGCAGCGTGGGCTCCGGGTCTGGCGCGAACAGGGGCGAGTGGGTCGAGGGCAGCACGGTGCCCTCGGCCGTCGCCTTGGCGTATTCCGCTGGGTTGACGGCACCGACACGGAACATGACGGTGGGGAACTTGCCATCCAGTCCGAGGCGACCAAAGTCCTCGCTGCCCATCACTGCGGGTAGCTGGTCGACGTTCTCCGCACCGACCGCCTTGCGCAGCGAGGCCTCCACTCGTAGGTTCAGTTTCGGGTCGTTGATGACTACCGGCGCAAACTCGGCATCGATGACGGTGACTTCCGGCATGCGGTCTTCCGGGACGCCCATGGCGATGGCGGCACCGCGTGCCACCCGACGCACGCCAGCGATAAGTGTCTGGCGGGTGTCCTCGTTGTAGCTGCGCATGTTCAGTTCGAGTTTCACTTCCTCGGGGATGATATTGCGCTTGGTGCCGCCGTGAATGGTGCCAACCGTGAGTACGGCCGGTTCCTGCGGCGGGGTGCTACGGCTGACGATGGTCTGCAATTGCATGACGATGCTAGCTGCCAAGACCACTGGGTCGCGCGTGGTTTGCGGCGCAGAGCCGTGGCCACCGACACCGCGTACGCGGATGTCGATTTGCGTGGATTGGGCCATGGCAGGCCCCGACGTGACACCCACCCGACCGGCAGGCATGCCGCTCCAGTCGTGCAGGGCGATGATGTAGTCGGGCTTCGGTACCTTGTCGTAAAGGCCGTCACGCACCATGGCTACCGCGCCGTCGATGGTTTCCTCGGCGGGTTGGCCGAGCAAAATGAGCGTGCCGCGCCACTGACTCTTCATCGCTACCAGTTGGCGCGCGGTACCCACTAGCGAAGTGACATGGA
Source organism: Janthinobacterium lividum (assembly GCA_943327025.2). GTDB lineage: Bacteria > Pseudomonadota > Gammaproteobacteria > Steroidobacterales > Steroidobacteraceae > CAIOHZ01. Next base: position 7,267 of record CALPVO020000035.1, on the reverse strand, counting down.
TGTCGTGTCCGCAGGCGTGCATCACGCCGGTCTCTTGTCCGCTGGGCAGTCGTACCTTGACGGTACTGGCGTAGGGCAGACCGGTCTTTTCCTCGACCGGCAGGCCATCCATGTCGGCTCGCACCAGTACGGCAGGGCCATCGCCATTTTTCATGACACCCACCAGCCCATAGCCTTTGTAGCCGGGTGAGAAGTACTTGCCGATGCCTTCAGTAACGGTGAAGCCAAGCGCACGCAGTTCGCTGGCGAGGCGCGCAGCCGTTTTTTCTTCCATGCGCGACAGTTCTGGCGCGAGATGCAGTTCTTTGTAGAGCTTCAGCAGTTGCGGCATGTCGGCCTCGAGGCGAGGACGGTCCGGCGTGGCATCGGCAGCCAGTGCAGTGGTAGGCAGGCTGCCGGTTCCCAAGGCCGCAGCAAGAGACAGTGCCAGGGTGAGAGCAAGACGGTTATGACGCATGAAAACAACTCCTGGAGCTATGAGACGGGCGGGTAGTGTTCAAGTGTAGTAGACTTCCCGGACCGGAGCGCTGCCCCTTGTGGCCGTTCCTGTGCTGCCCCGCAGCGGGGCAACGTGCCGGCAGTCGCCGCCACGCCCCTTATTTCCCAACCCTGAAGAGTCCCCCCACCTTGTCGTTCCATTCCCTTGGGCTCGATGCGCGTCTCGTTCGCGCCATCGACGAGCTCGGCTTTGCCAATCCCACCCCCATCCAAATCGGTGCCATACCGCCCGCCCTCCAGGGTAAAGATCTCCTCGCGTGCGCCATGACCGGCAGCGGTAAAACCGCGGCATTCATGTTGCCTGTGCTCAACCGGCTGCTGGCTAATCCGCGTCGCGCCACGCGCGCGTTGGTGCTCACACCGACTCGCGAACTTGCCGCGCAGATTGTCGAGGCGACGCAGGACTTCGCGCGCCACACCTCGCTGAAGGTAGCCCCTATCTTTGGTGGCGTCGGTCACAGGCCGCAAGAAATGGCGTTCCGCGACAAGGTCGACATCATCGTCGCCTGCCCGGGTCGCTTGCTGGACCACTTCAAGGAAAGCTACGGCGTGTTGCCGGACCTTGAGGTGCTGGTCTTGGACGAAGCCGACCGCATGCTGGATATGGGCTTCTTGCCCGACCTGCGCCGCGTCTTGCGCCACTTGCCGCCGCGTCAGCAGACGCTGTTCTTCAGTGCGACCATGCCGCCGCCTATCGCGCAGCTCACTCGCGAGATGCTGAAGGACCCCATCGCCATCGATGTCGAGCGTCAGGCCAAGCCAGCCACGGGCGTTGAGCAGGCGCTGTTCCCGGTGCCTAGTCACTTGAAGGGTGAACTCATCAAGCGCCTCATTGAGCAGGAGCAGGTGCGGGATGCCATCGTTTTCACGCGTACCAAGCATCGTGCTGACAGGCTCGCCAAGCAGTTGAATTCTGCCGGCATCACCGCCGAGCGTATTCACGGCAACCGTTCGCAGGCTCAGCGTGTCGCGGCCTTGGCCGGTTTCAAAGACGGCAAGTTCCGCGTGCTGGTCGCCACTGACATCGCGGCTCGCGGTATCGACATCAACGAACTCGGTCACGTATTCAACTTCGATGTCCCCGAGGTTTCCGAGGACTACATCCACCGCGTGGGTCGTACCGCGCGCGCGGGTGCTACGGGGCGTGCGTTGACGCTGTGTGCCCCCGACGAAGAAAACGAGATTCGCGCTATCGAGCGCGCGGTCGGCCGCGCGCTGCCGCGCTTGAAACTGCCAGACTTCGACTACTCGGCCAAGGCGGCTGAGGCGCTGGAAATTCCCATCGCTGAGCGTATTGCCGCCATCCGGGCGCAGAAGTCGCAGGCGCGTGATAACGCACGCCAGAAGGCGGAGCGTCGTGGTGGTGCCGCACAGCCTGCCGCTCCGGGTCGTGGCGTTGCTGGCGGTAACGCCGGCGGCGGTCGCGGCGCTGGTGGCGGTAACACTGGCGGTGGTCGTGGCGCTAGCGCTGGGCGTGGCGCGGGCGGCGGTCGCGGCGGCCAAGGTGGTGGCCACTCCGGTGGTCGCGGTCATGGTGGCCATGGCGGCGGCAGCTTCGGCGGCCGCGGTCGCTGAAGATGTCGGCAGGCATGACTGTTCAGTCGGTCATCGACCTGCCTCTGCTGGAGAGGCGTTGTCGTGAACTGGCCTTGCTGGCTTGTGGCGACGCGGCTCACGATGCGCTGCATCTGGAGCGTGTCGTGGCCAATGCCCGTTGGTTGGCACGGCAGGAAGGCGCTAACCTTGAAGTGGTCATGCCGGCTATCTGGCTGCACGACTGCGTGCATGTTCCCAAGGATTCGCCAGACCGCTCGCGCGCTTCGCGATTGTGTGCTGCTCACGCGGCCAAGTCGCTGCGGCAGTTTGACTATCCCGAAGCGCTGTTGCCCGCCGTGGTCCATGCCATAGAAGCCCATAGTTGGTCTGCGGGCATCGTTCCGGAAACACTTGATGCGGCTGTTGTACAAGATGCAGACCGCTTGGATTCCATCGGCGCAGCAGGCGTAGCGCGTTGTCTCATGCTGGCAGCGGAGATGAAGCGTCCGCTCTACGCGCTACCGGACCCTTGGTGCGAGCACCGGCAACCCGACGACAAAGTTTCAGCCGTAGATCATTTCCACACGAAATTGCTGCATTTAGCGCCCACCTTCCGTACCACAGTAGGTCGCGCGGAAGCGGCGCGACGCACGGCCTATCTCCATGGGTTTCTCGAGCAGTTAGCGCATGAGGCTGGCGTGCCGATAGCGCTCTTCAAAGACGGGGTAACCACGTGAACACGCTTTCGGTCTTCACCCTGAGCCAACGTTTTTTAGCTCTTAGTTCTTTATCTCTTACCTGCGAAGCGGACGTGCCATGAGCCAAGATCCAGTAGAACCTACGGACACGGTCACCCCCGGCACCCGTCTTAACAAGTGGCTTGCCGAAACCGGCGTTTGTTCGCGACGGGAAGCGGATGCATGGATCGCCGCGGGCCGCATCGGCGTGAACGGTGCAGTGGCATCGTTGGGAACTCGGGTGGTGGCGGGCGACGAAGTGACCGTGGACGGCTTGCCCGCCCAGGCGGCACGTCGCAAGATTTATTTGGCGCTGCATAAACCCGTTGGCGTCGAATGCACTACCGACCGACGCGTCGCCGGTAACATCGTCGACTTCGTCGGCCATGCCGAACGCGTATTCCCGGTGGGCCGGCTCGATCGAGACTCCGAAGGGCTCATCTTGCTCACCAATGACGGCGACATCGTCAACGCTTTGCTGCGTGCAGAACATGGCCACGAAAAGGAATATCTGGTCGAGGTCGACAGACCGGTGACGCCCGCGTTTTTGGCGGCGCTTTCGCAGGGCGTGCCTATTCTGGATACGGTCACCTTGCCCTGTCGTACTTGGGTGGTGGGAAAAAACACGTTTGGGATCATCCTGACGCAGGGTTTGAATCGCCAGATTCGCCGCATGTGTGAATACTTCGACTACACCGTTCGTCGTTTGCGGCGTGTGCGAGTGGTCAATGTGGAATTGGGCGCGCTGCCAGCGGGGCGTTGGCGCGATTTGACGTCGGCAGAACTGGCCGGACTGCTTCCAGATAGGTTCACCGCACCTGCCGCGCCAGTGACTCAGGTGCGGTCGGTCATCAGCCCTCGAAAAACGCCATCTTCACGCCCGCGAGGGTAATGACGTCATTGTCGCGCAGGCGTTGCGCCTGTGCACCGATGGGATTGCCGTTTACCAGTGGAAAACTGCCGGCGGCGCCGCTTTCCACGTGCACGAGGTAATGCGCTTCGGCGCGGCGGGTAATGGCGGCGACCTGAACACCGGGGCGCCCCAAAGTCGTCAGTACTTTCGTCAGTTCCATTTCCCGACCGGCAAAGGGACCTGACAGCACTTGCACCTTGGCATTGCGATGGACGCTGATGGCGACCGGTATGGTGGGCGGGTGTCGCGTGTTGCCGCCTGTGCCAGCGCCTGTCCCGGTTCCTGAGCCGACTGCCGGACGTACCGCCATCGCAGGCAGTCGGTCATCAGTGGCGTCATTTTTGCCTTGGATTACCAACGTCTTGGCGAAGTCATCGTTGCCGTCACCTTCCACTTGGCTATCAATGAAACGTAGCTGGTGGTGCCCTACGGTGATTACGTCGCCATGCTGCAAGGCATGCTTTTTGATGAGCTTGCCGTTGACGTAAGTGCCATTGGTGGAATTGAGGTCCTCAAGGAAAGAGTCGTTCAGGATATTGATGATGAGCGCATGATGCCCGCTGACGGCGGCATTATCGATGCGCACATCGTTATCCGGGAGACGGCCAACGGTATAGCGCTCCTTGCTCATGTTGTACTCGGCCAGTGCCTGGCCTTCGAGCGTGAGAATCAGTCTTGCCATGAGCGTACTTCCATTGCTTCAGCGCATCCAGTCACGGAGGCGTTCAACCAGGCTCTTGTGTGCCGGGAAACTGTCCAAGATGCGGATCAGCATCACGGAGATATTGTCCCGGCCACCTTGTTCGTTAGCGAGCTTGACGAGTTGCCGCCCAGCTACCGCGAGGTCATGCCCGAAAGTTTGCAGAGTAATCTGCACGTCCTCATCCGACACCATGTCGGACAGACCGTCGGAGCAGAGAAGGAAACAATCACCGGGGCTTGCGGCGATTTCCTGAACGTCTACCTCCACGGTGGGGTCGACTCCCAGCGCACGTGTCACGTAGTTTTTGTTGGTGCTGCGGGCGGCTTCCTCGGCGGTGTAGAAGCCGCGTGCCACCAATTCCTGAAGGAGGCTGTGGTCCAAAGTCAGTTGCTTGAACTCATCGCCACGGAGGCGGTACACGCGGGAATCGCCCACGTGGGCAATACTGACCTTGTTGTCATGGAACAGGCACGCTACTGCGGTAGTGCCCATGCCTTCACACTGGACTTGCGTCTTGGAAGTCTGGTGAATGAGCTTGTTCGCACGCATGATGGCGTCGCGGAGCACGATGGCCGGACGTGACTTGCCGGTGGCGCTGTCCGCCACGTCCAGCGCCTGCACACTGCAGGCGTCGCGCACGAGTCCCATCACGGTTTTGACAGCAATGCCACTGGCGACTTCGCCCGCATTGTAGCCACCCATGCCGTCAGCCAGCACGAACAGGCCCGTTTCCGGATCCGAGCCGATGGAGTCCTCGTTGTGGTCGCGTACGCGGCCGGTATCGGTCTGCGCAAACGACAGGAACTTGTTGCGCAAGGCCGCAGCGACCAGATCAAGCCGGTTATCAGCCATTGGTGGACTCCGGGCTGAAAGCGCCGGTCCGTTCGGCGAGCAAGGCGCCACAGTGACGCAGAGCCGCAGCCATCTCACTACCGGTTTGGAAGCGACGGGAAGGGTCTTTCTCCAGTGCGTGGTCGATGACCAGAGCTGCTGCGGGTGGCAGATCGGGGCGCAGGGTTTCCAGCGGCGGGTGTGGCGCGTTGGCAATCTTGTCCATTAGCGCGGTCATGGAGTCGGCGCGGAACGGCAATTGGCCTGTCAACAATTGGAACAGCGTGATACCCAGTGAGAAGAGATCCGAAGTACCTTGGAGTGGCTTGCCCTCCAGTTGTTCCGGTGACATGAACGACGGCGTACCCAGTACTACACCGGTGCGAGTAGAGGCGCTGTTGGTGACCCGTGCGATGCCGAAGTCCGTGATCTTCGTGCTGCCGGTATCCGTATCGTAGATGATGTTGCCAGGCTTGATGTCGCGGTGGATGACGCCTTGACCGTGGGCATAGTCCAGCCCTTCTGCTACGCGGGCAATGACCTCGAAAACGTCACTGTCGGTCAGGCGGCGGTCGGGGGCGGTGAAGTCGCCCAGCGTCCTGCCGGTCAGGAATTCCATGGCGATGTAAGCAATCCCACGATCTTCGCCGGCGTCGTATACCGTGACGATGCGTGGATGAGCCAGTCGACCGGCCATTTCCGCTTCGCGGAAGAACCGGGATTTGAGGTCGTCGCTGTCGTTTTCGTTGGCCTCATCCGATAGCGGAATGGCCTTCAGCGCGACGACGCGATTGATCTGCGGGTCGCGTGCCACATAGACGGTGCCCATGGCACCGCGACCCAGTTCGCGATCCAATTCATACCGACCAAGTTTGGGCTTCGGTGGCCGCTTGATGCGACCCAGTAGCAGGTCGGCTACATCGGCAGTGGCTGGGTCCAGCATGCGTGAACTGAGTTGCTCGGAGATGGCGCGCAGCGAGTTCGAGCCGGTCTGCGTCGGGGGCGCGGACATGGGCTTCAGGTTGCGTTGGGCGCTTTCGCCCGCTGGACCGTCCAGACGGAGCGCTGGTGGCGTAACGATTTTCTGCGTCGGCATCGCTACTGTCGCCGGCATCACAGGTGCGCGCGTCTGTGGCTGCGAGGCGCTGTCAAAGCCAGCCTTGACCGGGGTGACGGATTCCACGCCAGGCAGTCCTTGGCCCGGTACGTGGTCCGGGGGAAGCTCGATGCCGAGGCGGCTGGATCGGGCCACTTCCGCTGCCTGCGCACTGGAAACGCGCGCTTGCGGGGATGCAGGTGCCAAGGGCTGTCGTGGTGACGTACCGGTGCGGGCTTCCGTCGGTCGACGCTGCTGAGTGAAAGGGGCGCCTGCCGCGGCGAGGATGCTTTCGGCGACGGGGCGTTCCGGTGCACGTATACGCCAAACCCATGGTGCAAGAACGGCCAAGGCCAGCGTGGACGACATCAGTGGCGTGACCATGTTGTGTTCTGCCAGCAGCCAAAGTTCGAGCCCGGTGATGCCGATGGCCAGTCCGGTACCGGCCGCAATGCGACCGCCTGTCGGCAGCGCCGGGCAGCCAAGCGCGGCGAACGCAATGACGCTACACCAGAGGGCGAACGCTAGGAGTTTTCCCCAAAGCGGTTGTTCCATGTAATCGTCGGCGAGCAGGCTCGCGATACGGAGCGCCGTGCCATCGCAGCGAGACAGGTTTCGCCCGGCGGGGACGGATTCGGTCGGGGAGCGGGGGCAAACCACCACGATCTTGCCGCGCACATCGGTCGGGTTTTTCTCGCTCCCCAACCAAGCGGCGGCGGTGCTGCGCTCGAGTTTGGTAGCGACGCCGTAGCGTGGGAGCCAAGTCGCATCTCCCCCTAGGCGAAGGCTCGCTGTGCTGTTGCCCACGAGCGACTCACCCCCGGTGAGGCTTTCTGGCGAGATGCCCTTGGCTAGCAGCCAGGCCGCAAGCGGTACGGAGGGTACTGGCCCTGCAGCCGTTTCGAAATAGAGAGCTTCATGCCGGCGAACACCGTCGCCGTCGAAATGGGCAG
>CALPVO020000034.1 GCA_943327025.2 Janthinobacterium lividum | reverse complement strand
GCCGGTACCAATTGCTTTCGATACGTTCCCGCACCCGGAAGTTCCATTCGTCCTGCGCGCCACTGCGAATAGCGCTGGACCGGGAGTTCTCTTCCGCCAACTGCGCCTCTAGTGCGGCCTCGGCCGCCAAGCGCTCACGCGCAGCCCGCGCCACGGCAGGGTCTGGCTTGGGCAACGTCGCGGGCTTTGGCATAGATGCGGGCTTTGGCTTCGGCAACACCGCCTCAGGCGGCGGCTTGAGTTCCACCTTTGGCGGGGTTTCATCAATGACGGGCGGCGGCACCTGCGGCAACACGGCGGGCTGCAAGTCTGCTACCCGGGAACGCTTGGAAAGCGACGCCGAATCCACTAATACCGTTTGCAGCGGCGCGACATCGGCTACCAAGCGAGCGCTCGGCGTAAAGCTGAGCTGCGCCACCAGCCACAAACCCAACACCAGCACGACATGCCCTGCCGCAGACCATCCCAGAACCTTGCCGGGCAAGACGCTGGTCATCGGACTCGTGGCGGGTCCGTCAGGAACCCAAGCTTGGTGGCGCCGGCCGCTTGTAGCAACGCCATCGCCTTCACCACTTCCCCATAGGGCACGCGCGCATCGGCACGCACCAACACTGGCGTTTCGGCATCGCGACGCAGCAGCGCTGCCACCCGGCGCGTAACTTCGGTGCTAGCGATGGGCTTGCGCGAATCGCCACCCGCATCGAGGTAAAGCAAACCTGCCGCATCCACCGTCACCACCACCGGTTCATGGTCGCGCGTATCCACAGGGCGCGTATCGGCCTCGGGCAACTGCACTTCCACGCCCTGGTTCAGCAACGGCGCCGTCACCATGAAGATGACCAACAACACCAGCATGACGTCGATGTAGGGCACGACGTTGATTTCGCCCACCAGCCGCCGCCGCGACCGTGGACTGCCTCCCCTGCCTGCTGGTACACCGCCGGCCATGGTCTGCCTTAGCTCGCGCGCGCCGCGTGGCGCTGCAAGATGGTGGAGAGTTCTTCAGCGAAGGTATCGAGCTTCACTTCTAGCCGCGTCAGGCGGTCCGAATAGCGGTTGTACGCGATGACTGCCGGAATGGCGGCGAGCAAACCAATGGCGGTGGCCACCAAGGCTTCGGCGATGCCCGGTGCCACCATAGCGAGCGTGGCCTGCTTCACTTGGCCCAAGCCGATGAAGGCATTCAGGATGCCCCACACCGTACCAAACAAGCCAACATACGGGCTGGTGGAGCCGATGGTGGCCAGCGTGGCCAGCCCTTCTTCCAGGCGTTCAATCTCGCGGGTTTGCACCACGCGCATGGCCCGGCGAGCGCCATCCATCAGTTCGCCGGCCTCGAGGCCACCGGCCGTGCGTAGACGCGAAAACTCCCGGAACCCCGCCTCGAACACGGCCTCGAGGCCCGTGAGTTCGCGGCGACGCGGCTCCGCCGCACGGTAGAGCGCACCCAAATCACCGCCGTTCCAGAACTTGCCGCCAAAGCCCTCCGCCTCAGCTGCTGCCGCGGCAAAGGCCTTCTTCTTCTGCAGGATGATGGCCCAGGAGAACACCGACGCCGCCACCAGCGTAAGCAACACCAACTGCACCACCACGCTCGCGTGCAGCATCAGGTTCAAGATATCCACGCCGCCAGTAGCAGCGGGCAATTCGGCGCTCATGCGTTCGCTCCAGTCAGGGCTGGAGCGGGAGCTCCAGCTACCACAGGAGCCGTTACCCCTGCCGAATAAGCTTCCATGGCCGCAAGTAGCGCCTTGGGCATACGCACCGGGCGCAAAGTGTGGGCATCGATGGTGGCAGCGCGGCACTCCGCGGTGGCGACCACTTCGCCCTCTACGGTGTTGCGGTGAATGGTCTGGCGGAAGGTGCAAGTGGCACCGCGCGTTTCCACATACTGTGCCGTGACCACCAACTGGTCGTCGTACTGCGCAGCACGCGCCCACCGCACGTTCATGTCCACCACCACGAACTGGATGCCCTGCTGTTCACGTAGCTCCCGCTGGAACACCCCCGCCGCACGCAAGTATTCACTGCGGCAACGCTCGAAGTAATTCAGGTAGATGGAGTGGTACACCACCCCGCCAGCGTCGGTGTCTTCCCAGTAGACGCGGATAGGCCATTCGAATACGCGGGCCGCATCACTCGCGGCAACGCCTGTGGACATGGCTTGCGGCACTTCCAACGACACTTCAGGTTCCATCCTTGAACAGCGACAGGGTTTGGGCGACCGGCTCCGGCACGCGCAAGCCGAAATGCGCATAAGACTGGGCAGTCGCCACGCGGCCGCGCGCCGTGCGCATGAGGAAGCCCTGCTGAATGAGGAACGGCTCGAGCACGTCTTCAATGGTGCCGCGTTCTTCGCTCAAGGCCGCCGCAAGGCTGTCTACGCCGACCGGGCCGCCCGCGAACTTCTCGATGATGGTGAGCAGCAAGCGGCGGTCTTGCGGGTCGAACCCGAGCTTGTCCACGTCCAGCATGTCGAGCGCCGCCGAGGCCACGGAATCCGTGATGCGCCCATCCGCCTTTACCTCGGCGTAGTCGCGCACGCGCCGCAGCAAGCGGTTGGCAATACGCGGCGTACCACGCGAACGCTGCGCAATCCGCATGGCGCCCATGTCATCGATGGACAAACCCAAGATACGCGCCGAGCGCGCGACGATGCCGGTGAGCTCATCCACTGTGTAGAACTCAAGCCGCTGCACAATACCGAAGCGGTCGCGCAACGGCGACGTGAGCAAGCCCGCGCGGGTGGTGGCGCCGACCAACGTGAACGGCGGTAGGTCGATTTTGATGGAACGCGCCGCCGGGCCTTCACCGATGACGATGTCGAGTTGGTAGTCCTCCATCGCGGGGTAAAGAATTTCTTCGACCACAGGGCTCAGACGATGGATTTCGTCGACGAACAACACATCGTTCGGCTGCAGGTTGGTAAGCAGCGCGGCGAGGTCGCCGGGGCGCTCCAGCACGGGGCCGGAGGTTTGCTTCAGCCCCACACCCAGCTCGTTGGCTACGATATTCGCCAGCGTCGTCTTGCCAAGACCGGGCGGCCCGAAGATAAGCACGTGGTCGAGCGCTTCACTACGCCGACGCGCCGCTTCAATGAACAGACCCATCTGTGCCTTCACAGCCGTCTGTCCCTGATAGTCCGCCAGGGTGCGCGGGCGGACAGCGCGGTCCACCACGTCTTCATCACGCGGCTGGCCCGCCACTACGCGGTCACGTTCGTTGGTCATTTGCCAGCTACCTGTTGCAAGGCCTTGCGGATGAGGTCTTCGGTGCTGGCGCCTTCAGTGGCCACGGTCTTCAGCAGGCGGGTCACTTCTGGGGGTTTGTAGCCCAAGGCCACCAGCGCGCTGAAGGCTTCGGCCTGCGCGCCCACAGGTGCAGCAGCCGCGCCCGGCAGAAATTCCGCCCCGCCCTCGCTGGCCAGCGCTTTCGCACGGTCGCGCAGTTCGATGATGATGCGCTCGGCCGTCTTGCGGCCGATGCCTGGGATGCGTACCAGCGCGTTGGCGTCCTCGGCCTCGAGGCACTGCAGGAAGGCTTCGAGCGTAATGCCGGACAGCACACCGAGCGCCACCTTGGGGCCCACCCCCGTGACCTTCAGCAAGGCACGGAACAAACGGCGCTCATCGTCCGTGGCAAACGCATAGAGCAGGTGCGCGTCTTCGCGAACAATCAGGTGCGTCAGCAGCTTTACCTGAGCGCCCACGGCCGGCAGCGCATAAAAGGTGGACATGGGCGCGTCGACTTCATAGCCCACGCCATTCACGTCCACTACCAATTGCGGCGGCGCTTTCACGGCCAACACACCACGCAGAAAACCAATCATCGCGTACTCCCTTCGCCCAAGCGCCCGGCCAAGGCAGCAGTCCACGCAGAGCGCGTAGAGCGGCGACGCGCTGCTACCGGGGCTACGGCCTGGCCGGCCGCCAGCGCCGCGGCCTTGGCCACCGGCGAGGAGCGCGTGTGTGCATGACACAAGGCAATGGCCAAGGCATCGGCCGCGTCGGCCCCCAACTTGCCTTCAATGGCCAGCAGGCGGCGCACCATGGCTTCCACCTGCGCCTTTTCCGCACCGCCCGTGCCAACAATAGCCAGCTTCACTTCACGCGGGGTGTACTCGGCCAGCGCACCCGGCGCCGCTGCCCAAGCCGCGCATAGCGCCGCACCGCGGGCCTGGCCCAGTTTCAGGGCACTGTCGGGGTTCTTGTGAACGAACACGCGCTCTACGGCAACTTCATGCGGCTGGTACTCCGCGCACAGCGCCTGCACGCCGGTGAAGATTTCATGGAGGCGAGCGGCGAATACATTGCCGCCCTCGCCTTGCACGGCTTTCACGGTGCCACTAGCGACATAGCGCACTTCGCTGCCGACGCAGTCCACCAAGCCCCAACCGGTCAGCCGGGAGCCCGGGTCGAGGCCGAGAACCCGCACCGCAACGGGTGGCTTTTTAGGGGCTGCGCGCATGGGGCGTATGATACCGGGAAAGACTTCATGCCCCCATGGAAACCACACGCCTCCGCCCCGAAGACCGCTCGCCCGAAGTGGCCGGCATCCGCCAGCAGGTGCTGGCGCTGGTGGACACGCTTGAGCCCGTCACCGCTGCCGCCATCGCCGCTGGGGATGCTGTACTGGAACTCGTGGCGTCGCTGGAGCCCGATGCCACCGTGGCCGGTGCCGCGCTGTTGGCGCCCCTGCTGGCGGGTGGGCATCTAACGCTGGAACGCGCGCAAACCCACCTCCCCCGCGACATCGTGCGTCTGGCGCAGGCCTTGCCGAAGCTGGCCAGCCTCGATGCCCTGCCGACCACGTCCAGCCTGTCCCGTGGGCCAGGGCTGTCCGGGGCCCAGGCGGAAAGCCTGCGCCGCATGATGCTGTCCGTGGTGGACGACCCACGGCTGGTGGTGCTCCGGCTCGCCGTGCAATTACACCGGCTACGCACCGCCAAACACGCGCCAGAAGATGAGCAGCGGCAGCTCGCCCTGCAAACCCGCGAAGTGTATGCGCCGCTGGCCAACCGGTTGGGCCTAGGGCTCTTGAAGTGGGAGTTGGAAGACCTGTCCTTCCGCTATCTGGAACCAGACGCCTACCGCCGCATTGCCGCGGTCTTGAGCGAACGCCGCGCCGACCGCGAGCAGTGGATTGCCGATGTTCGCCAGCAACTCACCGAAGAATTGGCAGACGCTGGCATCAGCGGCCACGTGGAGGGCCGTGCCAAGCATCTCTACAGCATCTGGCGGAAGATGCAGAAGAAGGGTTTGGCTTTCGAACAGCTATTTGACGTACGCGCCGTGCGCATTCTAGTGGACGATGTCCCCGCCTGTTACGGTGCCTTGGGCGTGGTGCACAGCCTCTTCGCCTATCTGCAAGGGGAGTTCGACGACTATATCGCCACGCCCAAGCCCAATGGCTATCGCTCCATCCACACCGCGGTACTGGGCCCGGGCGACAAAACACTAGAAGTGCAGATACGCACCCACGAAATGCACCAAACGTCCGAGCACGGCGTGGCCTCGCACTGGCGTTACAAGGAAGGCAGCGTGCGGGAGGCCGGCTACGACGCCAAGCTGAACGCGCTACGCGACCTGCTCGCCCCGCGCAGCCCCGGCGAAGGGGACTTCCTCGACCAGCTCGGTTCGCAGTTGTTCGCCGAGCGCGTCTATGTGCTCAGCCCCCGCGGCGACGTCGTGGAACTGCCGGCCGGTGCCACGCCGCTCGACTTCGCCTACCAACTCCACACGGACCTTGGCCACCGTTGCCGCGGCGCGAAAGTGAACGGGCGCATGGTACCGCTGACCACGCAGTTGAAGAACGGCGAGCAAGTGGAGATTGTGACTGCCAAGCAGTCTTTGCCGAGCCGCGATTGGCTGGTGGAAGCCAATGGCTTTCTGGTCACGCGTTCGGCCCGCTCCAAGGTTCGCGCGTTTTTTCGCCGCGAAGACGAGGGCACGCACCGGCAGGACGGCAAGGAAGTGCTGGCGCGAGAAATGGCCAAAGCGGGCGATAGCGCGGGTATTACCTTGCCGGTGCTGCTGCACGAACTTGGCTTCGACAACGCCGAAGAACTTTACTTGGCCATCGGCGAAGGCGAGACCACGGCAGCCGCTGTGTCTGGCGCCATCGGGCGACTGGTCACCCGCTTGCGCGCGGCGCAGGCCACCGAGGCGCTGGCATCCGGGCAAGGCGCCACACCGCAAGGCCGTCAGGGCGACAAGAACGCACCGCGCAATACCCCAAGCGGCGTTCAGGTGATGGGTGTTGGTGACTTGCTCAGCTCGTTCGCACGCTGCTGCCGCCCGGTACCGCCCGAACCCATCGCCGGCTTCATCACGGTGGGCCGGGGGCTGACGCTGCACCGTACGGACTGCGTGAACCTGAAGCGCCTACGCGCCAAGGACCCGGAGCGCGTCATGGAAGTAAGCTGGGGCTCGGCCGAGGTACAGGAATACAGTGCGGTCATCTCCCTGCAAGCGCTGGACCGACGCGGACTGCTGCGGGACATCAGCGGACTGATGACGGACGAAAAAATCTCCATCGACCGCATGTCCACTGCCAGCGACCATGCCCGTGGCACTGCCGATATGGACATCACGGTCCGCGTGCCGCATCTTGAAGCCCTGCGAAAAGTGATGGACCGGCTAAGTGCCCTGCCGGATGTCCTGTCGGTTCGTCGCCGCGGTTGAACCCTGCCCTGGAGCGTCATCGTGAACAAATCCCTCGCCATCAAGTTGCTCGTCATCCTCGGCCTCACCGTGCTGTTGCTGGTGCCGCTTGGCTTCATTTCGGGGCTGACGAACGAACGTGAACGCCATCGCGACGAGGTCGTAAAGGACATTGCCGCCAGCTCCGCCAACGAACAGCAAGTGACAGGCCCAGTGCTGGTGGTGCCGTACGTGCACACCGTGCGCACCTGGACGGACGACCCGAAAAGTGGCCAGCGGGTGCAACGCGAAACGGAAGAGCGCGGTGCGCTCCACTTTCTGCCTGAGCGCCTCGAAGTCACGGGCGGTCTTCGCACGGAGCGTCGTTTCCGCGGAATTTACGAGGCGCGCCTCTACACCCTGCAGGGCGACCTGACCGGACACTTCACGGTTCCGGAGAACTACGGTCTGCCCGCAGCACGGCTCGCAGAATACCGTCTGGAAGCACCCACGCTGGCGCTAGGGATTAGCGATGTTCGGGGCATCCGCAACGATGTGCCGCTGGTCGTGAACGGGCAGCCACTGCGTTTCGAGGCAGGCAGCGGGTCGGCGGTGTTGGGGACTGGCCTGCACGCGGAGGTGCCGGTCGCGGCACGCCATGACTTCAAGCTCAACCTCACCCTGCAAGGCACCAGCGCCCTGCACTTCACCCCGGTGGCCCGCGAAACCAAAGTGAACCTTGAGGCGGACTGGCCGCACCCCAGCTTCACTGGCGATTTCCTGCCGGTGGAACGCACAGTGACCGACCAAGGCTTCGCCGCCCGCTGGCAAGCGTCGTTCTTCTCCACGAACATCCAGCAATTACTCGTGGCTTGCGCCGACGACGGCGCCTGCGAAGGCTTCAATGGCCGTCGCTTCAGCGTGTCGTTCATCGACCCCGTCGACCACTACGCGAAGATGGGCCGCGCAGTGAACTACGCGCTGCTATTCGTCACTCTCACCTTTGCAGCCTTCTTCCTGTTCGAAGTATTGCGTCGCCTCGCCATTCACCCGGTGCAGTACGCACTGGTGGGTGTAGCGCTCGCGCTGTTCTTCTTGTTGCTGCTGTCGTTGTCCGAACACATCGGGTTCACGCGGGCGTATCTGGTTTCAGCGGCGGCCTGTGTCGGACTGCTCGGCTTCTATATTCGGCATGTTCTCGGTGGCTTCGCCCGCGGAGCGGGGTTCGCTGCTGGCCTGGCCGCCCTCTACGGCTTGCTGTTCCTGTTACTGCGCATGGAAGACTATGCGCTGCTCGTCGGCTCCCTGCTGCTGTTCGGCACGCTGGCGGTGGTCATGGTGCTGACGCGCCACATCGACTGGTTCACCGTCGGCCAAAAGGCTCTGCCTTTGCCGCCTCCGAATGCAACGTCGATGCCCGCCACGGTCGCGACAATCCCGACAAGCGCAGTGCCGCCCCCACTTCCCCAAGGACCAACGCCGTGACCGACGATGCCCGCCTCGAGACGATGGAAATCAAGATTGCGCACCTCGAGGACACGGTGCAGCGTCTGAGCGATTTGGCTTATGCACAGGCGCAGCGGCTAGATGCGGTGCTGGAGCGGCACCGCCAACTCATCCAGCAGGTAGAAACGCTGGAAGGCAAGAACGAAGAACGTGTACCTGTAGAGATTCCGCCGCACTATTGAGCGGTGGGTGCTCATTCGAGGCAGTAGCGCCTCGTTGGGGCAGCCAGTAGTGGCAGCGTCCGGGGCCTCGGCAGGCCCCGGAACCGGGCTCAACGATTCAGGAAGTCGATGGCCCGCTTGTCGGCGTTCAAGGCGGCCTCGTGCAAGGCCTCCGAGAGCGTCGGGTGAGCGTGAATGGTGACCTGCAGGTCTTCGGTAGAAGCCTGGTATTCCATGGCCAGCACGCCTTCGGCGATGAGTTCACCGGCCATGGGCCCGATGATATGCACGCCGAGAATTTCGTCGCTGTCCGCGTCCGCTACCACCTTGGCAAAGCCGTGCGCCGCTTCCATCGCGCGGGCACGCCCGCTGGCCTGGAACGGGAAGCTACCCACCTTGATGTTCTTGCCCGTAGCGCGCGCGGCTTCTTCGGTAAGGCCCACCCAAGCGATTTCCGGAGCTGTATAAATAACGCTCGGCACCTGTGCGAGGTTCACATGCGCATGACGCCCGGCGATGCGGTCCGCCACGCACACGCCCTCTTCCTTGGCCTTGTGCGCCAGCATGGGGCCACGGACGCAGTCGCCCACCGCCCATACCTGCGGCACGCCCGTGGCGCAGTCTGCATCCACTTCAATGAACCCACGCGCATCCAGCTTCACGCCTGTGCCTTCAGCCAGCAGGTTGGCGGTGTACGGCTTGCGGCCAATGGCCACCACCAGCTTGTCCACTACCACCGTCTGTTCGCCCTTCGCGTCCTGGTAGGTCACCGTAACGCCATCGGCACCCGCGGCAGCCCCCGACACCTTCGCACCGAGGCGAATATCGAGACCCTGCTTCTTGAAGTGTTTGGCGGCTTCCTTCGCCACGGCACCGTCGGCAATTTGCAGAAACTGGTCCATGGCCTCAAGCACCACCACTTCCGCACCCAGACGACGCCAAACGCTGCCGAGTTCCAAACCGATGACGCCAGCACCAATGACGCCGAGCCGCTTGGGCACGGCCATCATGTCGAGCGCGCCCCAGGAGTCGAGAATGGTGTCGCCGTTGAACGGGGCACTCTTCAGTTCAAACGGCTCCGAACCGGAAGCGAGAATGACGTTCGTCGCTGTCAGCAACTGCACGGTGCCATCAGGCGCGGTGAACTCTACGCGGTTCACGCCCCCTTCTGCCGGCAGCAACTTGCCGTGGCCCGTGAGCGCTTCGGCCTTGGCCGCCTTCAGCAGTGCCAGAATGCCCTGCGTGGAAGTTTTGACGATGTGCGCTTTACGCTGCTGCATCTTGGCCAGATCAAAAGCCGCACCCTGCACGCTGATGCCATGAGCGGCGAATTCGCTGTTCACGCGGTGCCACAGCTCGCTGGACTCCAACAGCGCCTTCGAAGGAATGCAGCCGGCATTCAAACAGGTTCCACCGAAAGCATAACTGCCGTCGCGGTTCTTCCAACCGTCGATGCAAACCGCCTTCAAGCCGTTCTGGCCAGCGCGGATGGCGGCCGGATAACCGGCCGGACCACCACCGATAACAACAACGTCGTAATGCGTAGCCATGACTTAAACCCCTAACAGCAGACGCGCCGGATCTTCCAGGCAGTCTTTCATGGTGACGAGGAACTGCACCGCTTCCTTGCCGTCGATGATGCGATGGTCATAGGTGAGCGCCAGGTACATCATCGGGCGGATAACAATCTGGCCGTCAACGACGACCGGACGATCTTGAATCTTGTGCATACCGAGAATGGCGCTCTGCGGCGCATTCACGATGGGCGTGGACAGCAGCGAGCCGAACACACCGCCGTTGGTGATGCTGAACGTGCCACCGGTCAACTCTTCGAGCGTGAGGCTACCTGCGCGAGCACGGGTAGCGAAATTTCCGACCGCCTTTTCCACATCGGCGAAGTTCAGCTGGTCGGCGTCACGCAGCACCGGCACGATAAGACCACGCTCCGTCGACACGGCCACACCAATGTCGTAGTAGTCGTGGTACAGGATGTCGCCTCCGTCCACGTAGGCGTTCACCACCGGGTACTTCTTCAGCGCCTCGACAGCCGCCTTCACGAAGAAAGACATGAAGCCGAGACGAACGCCGTGCGCCTTCTCGAACTTGTCCTTGTACTTCGTGCGCAATTCATTCAGCGCCTTCAAGTCCACTTCGTTGAAAGTAGTGAGCAAGGCTTGCGTTGACTGGGCTTCCACCAGGCGCTGCGCAATACGCGTACGCAGACGGGTCATGGGCACACGCTGCTCGGTGCGGCCGGCACGGGGGGCGACCGGCGCAGCAGGGGCGGCAGGCGCAGCAGCAGCAGCCGGCGGGGCCGCAGCAGGCGCCGGTTTCTCCGCGGCCTTAGCCACATCCTGCTTGGTCACGCGGCCGTCCTTGCCTGAGCCGGCGACGTTGGTGGGGTCTACACCCGTATCTTCAGCGAGACGCTTGGCAGAGGGCGCCACCTTGGCAGCCGAAGCTGAAGCGGCCGCGGCAGGCGCAGCAGTAGCAGACGCCACGGCCACGGCACCTTCTTCCAACAGCGCCAACACTTGGCCGGCCACCACCACGGTGCCTTCGGCCACGAGAATTTCCTTCAGTACCCCACCGGCAGTGGCAGGCACTTCCAGCACGACCTTGTCGGTCTCGAGGTCGGCCAGGTTCTCGTCACGCGAGACAGCTTCGCCGGCCTTCTTGTGCCACTTCACCAGCGTGGCATCCGCCACGGATTCGGGAAGATTCGGAACACGGACTTCAATGGTCATGGCTTATTTCCTGCTGGCCTTGGCTGGCGCGCTCGTAGGCGTGGCGGCCGGGATGAATTCAATGGCAGCCGCCACGAGACGGGCCTGCTCCTCAGTGTGGATGGCCCCAATGCCGGTCGCCGGTGCGGCAGCGCCGCGACGACCCGCATAGAACAGGTGCTGCTTGCTGCCCATGGGGTCTTGCAAGCGGTGACGGATTTGGTACCACGCACCTTGGTTTTGCGGCTCTTCCTGACACCACACCACTTCCGTGGCCGCGGCGTACTTGTCGAGAATGGCGCGGTACTCGTCCTTGGGGAAAGGGTACAACTGCTCGATACGCACAATGGCCACATCTTGCTGGGCGCGGCTGCGACGGTGCTCGAGAAGGTCGTAATAGACCTTGCCGGAGCAGAACACCACCCGCTTCACCTTGGCCACATCCAGCTTCTCGACCTCATCGATAATCAACTGGAAGCGCCCACGGGCGAGTTCGTCGAGCGCCGACACCGCCAACTTGTGGCGCAGCAAGCTCTTCGGGGTCATCACTACCAAAGGACGGCGCAAGGCACGCACTTGCTGACGACGCACCATGTGGTACATCTGCGCGGGCGTCGAGGGCACGCAAACGCTCATGTTGTTCTCGGCGCACAACTGCAGGAACCGTTCAAGACGCGCCGAACTATGCTCGGGGCCTTGGCCTTCATAGCCATGCGGCAGGAACAACGCCAAGCCGCACAAACGGCCCCACTTCACTTCACCCGAAGAAATGAACTGGTCAATGATGACCTGCGCGCCGTTGGCGAAGTCGCCAAACTGGCCTTCCCAGATGACCAATTGCGTCGGGTCCGTGGTGCTGAAGCCGTATTCGAAGCCCAGCACGGCTTCTTCGGACAACACCGAGTCGATAACCGTGAACTTGGGCTGCCGGTCCGCCAACTTGGCCAGCGACACAAACGTGTTGGCCGTGGCTTGGTCGTGCAGCACCGCATGACGGTGGAAGAACGTGCCACGGCCGGCATCCTGCCCGACCAAGCGAATGGGGTAACCCTGATCCAACAAGGTGGCGTAGCCGAGCATTTCGGCTGCGCCCCAATCCAGCGCCTGCTCGCCCGCATACATTTTGCGACGGTCGTCGATAATCTTCGCCACCCGCGGATGCAGCGTGAAGTCCGAAGGAACGTGTGTCAGGCGCGCTCCCAAGCGCTTCAGGTCCACCAGCGGCACGCCAGTCAACGGCATCGCATTCGGGTCGGCGTCGAGGAATGGTGTCCAGTCCACCGTGTACTTGTTGCCAATGAGGCCGAGCGCAGCGCGCGCCTGCGGCTTGCCCTCATCCAAGCCCTTGCGGTACTCGGCCACCATCGCATCGGCAGCCCCGGCCGCAAGGACGCCTAGCGATTCCAACTGCTGCGCGTACAACTGGCGTGGCGTGGGGTGCTTGCGAATAACCTGATACATCACCGGCTGGGTGGCCGCCGGTTCGTCTGCTTCGTTGTGGCCATGGCGGCGAT
>CALPVO020000033.1 GCA_943327025.2 Janthinobacterium lividum | reverse complement strand
GCCACGTCCTGGCCTTGCGCCTTGGCCTTGCCGATGTCCTTGGAGCGCACGTTACGTTCATTACGCAGGCGTTCCACTTCCAACGTGGCAGCCTTGCGGCGCTCTTCAATGGCCGTAAATGCGGCAACGTCGAGTTCGAACCCGCGACGGGCCAGTTGTGCGGCCACCGTCGTGATGTCGCTCCGCAAGAGTTTCGCTTCAAGCATCTTTCTTCTCCGTGAACCGGGCAGCGCCTAGCGCGCCGCCCCCGCCGAACTGATCTGCTGCCAAAGCCAAAGACCGGCAGCAGCAGCCAAGACGCAAGTGAGCGTCGTGGCCAATACATAAGCCAGCGCGCGCGCGGCAGCGCCAGCATTCCATAAATGCACCGTCTCCAGCGCGAAGGTGGAATACGTGGTGAACCCACCCATGACGCCCACCATGAGCAAGGCCCGCGGCAAGGGCGGCTGCCCACGCCCGGCCCACCAGCCAGCCAGCAAGCCAATGGCCAACGAGCCGAGCAAGTTCACCGAGAACGTGCCCCACGGCCAACCAGCCGCGGCATGGCGCGTAGCCACCAAGCCGACCGCAAAGCGAGCCATGCCTCCCAATGCACTGCCCACGGCGACCGCGAGCCACAACACCCAAGCCGCACCCAAGACTCCGCTCACTTGCGCGACTCCGCTCGGCGCGCACGCAACCGCGCCAGGGCCTCACCAATCTTGATCTCGAGCCCACGGTCCACCGGCGAATAATACTGGCGGTCCGGCAGGGTGTCCGGGAAATAGCGCTGGCCAACGGCCACGCCCCCGGCGGAGTCGTGGTCGTACTGGTAACCCTGTCCGTGGCCCATCTGCTTCGCAAAGCGCGTGGGCGCATTACGCAAGTGGTTGGGCACCTCGTGCGAAGCGCCCGCCTTCACATCGGCCATGGCCGCCTTGTAGGCCACGTAAACGGCATTGCTCTTGGCCGCAATGGCCAAGAACACCACCGCCTGCGCCAGCGCCAGCTCACCTTCCGGCGAGCCTAAACGCTCGTAGGCTTGTGCAGCCTCCAGCGCCAGCGTCAAGGCGCGTGGGTCTGCGTTGCCGACTTCCTCGCTGGCCATGCGCACCAAGCGACGCGAGAGGTACGACATGTCCACCCCACCGTCCACCATGCGGCAGTACCAGTAGAGCGCCGCATCCGGGTCGCTACCGCGCACCGATTTATGGAGCGCGGAGATTTGGTCGTAGAACGCGTCGCCGCCCTTGTCGAAGCGCCGTACACGGTGCGCCGTGGCTTCAGCCGCAATCTCGCCGGTAATCTCGCCGCCATCATCGACCAGGCTGGCGGCCACTTCGAGCAGGTTCAGCGAACGGCGTCCGTCGCCATCGGCGGCGACTGCCAAGGCTTCTAGCGCCTCTGGAGCCGCGCGCAAGCGACGCGCACCCAGCCCACGTTCTTCGTCCGCCAGCGCCGTCGCCAACAACGGCAGCAAGTCCGCCGGTTCGAGCGGACGCAACGGGTAAACCTGCGCCCGCGACAACAACGCCGCATTCACTTCGAACGCGGGGTTCTCTGTGGTAGCACCAACAAACACCAACGTGCCGTCTTCTACATAGGGCAGGAAGGCGTCTTGCTGGGACTTGTTGAAGCGATGCACCTCGTCCAGGAACAGCAGCGTTCCCTTGCCAGTGGCGCGGCGGCGCACCTGTGCGGCCTCCACCACTTCACGCACATCTTTCACGCCTGCTTGCACGGCAGAAAGCTGCGCAAACTCCGCATCAGCAGCCTTGGCGACCAAACGCGCGAGCGTGGTCTTGCCGGTACCGGGAGGGCCCCAGAACAAAGCGCTATGCAAGGCCGCGCCTTCTGCCAAGCGCCGCAAGGGCTTGCCGGGGCCCAGCAAATGCGTTTGGCCCACCACTTCTGTTAGGACGCGCGGCCGCATGCGGTCAGCAAGCGGACGAAGGTGATCAGGCTTAGCGTCCACCGCCCCACCAACGGCGCCCTAGCGCTTCCAAGCGTTCAGCCCAGCGATCTAAGCCAAGTTTGGCCAGTGTCAGGGCGATTAGCGCACCCGAGCTATTGGCTAAGGCATCGTAAGGGTCGGCTATTCGGTCAGGTGTCAGTGCGCCCTGCAAGACTTCCATAAACACGCCGTAGGCGGCACAAGCCAACACCACGCGCCATTGGCGGTCGCGCCGTACCAAACCACAGAACCACAAGGTAAGCACCGCATAGCCAACACCATGCTGCCATTTGTCGCCGACATCCAACGCAAACTGCGTTGGCGCCCGCAGGCTAAGCCACACCGTCACTACCAAACCGGTAAAGCTGCCGGTGAGCCACAAGCCCCACCAATGCAAATCGCGCAACCAGACATAGAGCGTCTGCGCGAACCATCGACGCTGAGACGTCACTTCGTATCACCGACTACGTCCGTATCTGGGGGGATCTTGAACTGGAAAGTAGCCGCAGCGAGTTTCACATTGCGCTCCAGCGCCGTGAAACGAATGCGCGTTCGCTGGCCAAGCCGGTCGACCAATTCCATTTCGCGCAAATCGGCACCCGAGAAGCCCAACCGCAGTTCGCGAAAGTCGCCAGCGCCTCCACGCGGCACTAACCTTAGCCAATCAAGGCCACCGACAGCGGGCAACTCTTCCGCATCGAAACCCGCCGCCACCTTGCTCTTACCAGCCAACAACATTGCCGGGGCTTGCGTCAGTACGTCACGCTGGCGGCGCACCGTCACCTGCGCCAGGTCCGCGTCGTAAAACCATAGCTTCGTGCCATCGGAAACGATGGCCTGAGCCGGGGTGGTGTAGTCCCAGCGGAAACGGCCAGGCTTCTGCAACACGAAGGTGCCCACCGCGTTCTGCAAGAGCTTGCCATTTCCGTCGCGCACTTCCTGCGTGAAGTTCGCCCGCAGCGACTGCGTGCTGGCGAGCAGCGTTTCCACGCGGGCGATGGCAGCGGGTGAAGCCGTGGTTGTCAGGCTAGTAAAGAGACAAGCCACGGTGAAAAGAAGGGTCGCGAGGAAGTTCGCTTCCGCTAGGGCTTTGTTCATTGCAGGAGGCAGCATGCTGCCAAAAGCCGAGCTCGACACGGCGCTATTCCGTCCGCGCAGGGACAAGCACCTCGCGCGAGCCGTTTGGCTGCAGCGCGCCCACGAGACCGGCCGACTCCATGCTTTCCACCAATCGCGCGGCGCGGTTGTAGCCAATCTTCAAGCGCCGTTGCACGCCGGAAACCGAAGCCTTGCGGGTCTCCAGAACGATCTTCACGGCCTCGTCGTAGAGCGCGTCCTGCTCGGGGTCTACTTCACCGCCGGTGCCCTCGCCGCCTTCATGGGGCATGCCGGGCAAACCACCCTGCGGGCCATCGAGAATGGCGTCGATGTATTCGGGCGCACTGGAGCGCAACGCCTCCACCACGCGATGCACTTCGTGGTCTTGCACGAACGCGCCATGCACGCGCGTCGGCACGGAAGTACCGGCCGGCAGATAGAGCATGTCGCCGTTGCCGAGCAAAGACTCCGCACCGCCCTGGTCGAGAATGGTGCGGGAGTCCACCTTGGCGGACACTTGGAAGGCGACACGCGAAGGGATATTGGCCTTGATGAGACCGGTGATGACGTCCACCGACGGGCGCTGCGTAGCGAGAATGAGGTGAATGCCCGAGGCGCGAGCCTTCTGCGCCAAGCGCGCAATGAGCTCTTCCACTTTCTTGCCGACAATCATCATGAGGTCGGCGAGTTCATCGATGACCACCACGATATACGGCAGCGTGGTCAGGTCCGGTACGTTTTGCGTGCCGTCCTCAAGGATGAGCCCCTGCGCCACCTTCTGCGCGGCGATGGGGTCCTTGATGGGCTTGCCAGCCTGTTGCGCATCCTGAATCTTGCGATTGAAGCCACCGATGTTGCGGACACCGAGGTTCGCCATGAGGAAATAGCGCCGCTCCATCTCCGCCACGCACCAGCGCAGCGCATTGGCCGCTTGCTTCATGTCCGTGACTACCGGCGCGAGCAGATGCGGAATGCCTTCGTAGACCGAAAGCTCCAGCATCTTCGGGTCAATCATGATGAGCCGCACCTGCTCGGCCGTCGCCTTGTACAGCAGGCTGAGGATCATGGCGTTGATGGCCACGGACTTACCCGAGCCCGTCGTTCCCGCGACCAGCAAGTGGGGCATGCGCGCCAAGTCGGTAACGATGGGCAGACCGGCGATATCCTTGCCAAGCGCCAGCACCAATGGCGAGGCCATGTCGTCGTAGGCCTTGCTCTTGATAATTTCGCCAAGCGTGACGACTTCGCGCTTTTCGTTGGGAATTTCGAGGCCGATGACAGCCTTGCCCGGAATGACATCGACGACGCGTACGCTGATGGCGGACAGCGAGCGAGCAAGGTCCTTCGACAGGCTAGTAATCTGGCTCACCTTCACGCCGGGCGAAGGCTTCAGTTCAAAGCGCGTCACGACGGGGCCGGGGTGCACGGCCACCACTTCCACTTCAATGCCGAAGTCGCGCAGCTTGATTTCCACCAACCGCGACATGGCCTCAAGCGCTTCCTGCGAATAGCCTTCCTCGCGCTTCGGCGGGTCGTCGAGCAGGTTCAGCGCAGGCAATGCGGCATTCGCGGGGCGATCGAACAGCGGCACTTGCCGCTCTTTTTCAATCCTCTCGCTGCGCACCACCACCACGGCTGGCTTCTCAATCTTCGGCGGCGGGCGCGCCGCTACCTTCTTCTGTTCTTTTTGGACGGCTTCCTGCCGCTCCTCGCGAGCCTCGCGGCCAATCTCCGCCTCGCGGCGCGCCGCCAGACGCTGGCGCAACCAGTCGATGGCGTCCAACACACCCTTGCCAATGAGGTCCATGACGGTGAGCCAAGAAACGCCCGTACCAATGGACACGGCCGTGAACCAGAGCGCCAACAGCGCTAGCGTGCCACCCAGCAGCCCCATCGACTGTTCCGTAGCGGTACCGACGACGCTGCCAAGGATTCCACCCGCGGTGTTACGGAGCAGGCCCGGCGCAAAGTGCAGCGTGGCCAAGGCGCAACTGGACACCAGCGTGGCGATGAAGCCGGCAGAACGCAGCAGCAAACTGGCACGCCCGCCGCCATCCACTTCCGGCTGACCGCGGAACAGCCACCAGCCCAAACCGAACACGACCGCGGGCCAGAGGTAGGCCGGGCCACCGAACAGCAACAACAGGACATCCGCTACCCAAGCGCCCAACGGGCCGATGAGATTGGTGACCTGCCCGGGCTCCCCGGTATAAGCAAAACCGGGGTCGGCGGGGTCGAACGTGAGCAGCGACAGCACCAGCAGCAGGGCCACGGCGCCGAATACCCACAGCAAGCCCTCCCGCAAGGTACGGGTGAGGACTTCGGGGAGGCGTTCGAAGAACGAGGGGGCGCTGTCAGTCACGGCTTGCATGATACCTTACCGTCCGGTCCGGCACCTCGCCGGCAGCACCAGCCCACTGCAGAAAACCGCCATGAGCAATACCCGCCACAGCCGCCTCCTCATCCTCGGTTCCGGCCCGGCCGGCTACACCGCCGCCGTCTACGCCGCCCGCGCCAACCGCTCGCCGCTCTTGGTGACCGGCCTGGAAGTGGGCGGCCAGCTGATGACCACCACAGAAGTGGACAACTGGCCCGGTGATCCGCATGGGCTGATGGGGCCAGCGCTCATGGAGCGTATGCAGCAGCATGCTCTGCGGTTCGGCACGGAACTGGTGAACGACCACATCCATACCGTGGACTTGGGCCAGCGCCCGTTCCGTTTGCAGGGCGATTCCGGTACCTACACCTGCGACGCGCTCATCATCTCTACGGGCGCTTCGGCCAAATACCTCGGACTGCCCAGTGAAGACGCCTTCCGCGGCCGCGGTGTTTCCGCCTGCGCGACCTGCGATGGCTTCTTCTACCGCGAGCAAGACGTCGTAGTGGTTGGCGGCGGCAACACGGCGGTCGAAGAAGCGCTCTACCTGTCGAATATCGCGCGCCACGTCACCGTGGTACACCGCCGCGACCGCTTCCGTTCGGAAAAGATTCTGGCGGACCGTCTGATGGAGCGCGTGGCCGCCGGCAAGATGACCGTGCTGTGGAACCACGAGGTGGACGAAGTGCTCGGCGATGTCACCGGTGTGACCGGGCTGCGCGTGAAGGCCACCGACGGCAGCGGTACCAAGGACCTGGCCGTCACCGGCGTGTTTATCGCCGTAGGCCACCAGCCGAACACCCAACTGTTCGAAGGGCAGCTGGAAATGAAGGGCGGCTACCTGCAGGTGAAGTCTGGGCTGGCGGGTGAGGCCACCATGACCAGCGTTCCGGGCGTGTTTGCCGCCGGCGACGTGGCGGACCACACCTACCGCCAGGCCATCACGTCGGCCGGTACGGGCTGTATGGCCGCGCTAGACGCGGACCGCTGGCTGGACCATCAGGACGCCCAGCAGAACGCCAAGGCGTAACGCGCCAGCACCCGCCAGCACCCGCCAGCACCCAAGCACACCTGCCAGCGGGCTGTTTTTTCATAGTCTAATCAAGGAATTGCAGCCCATTGTTCACGGCGCGTACCGTCTCCAGCATCGCCGCCGTGCCCGCCGCGGAGTGGGACGCGCTGAACCAGCGGGGCGTACCGTTCCTGCGCCACGCCTTCCTCGCGGCCGCTGAAAACTCCCGCTCGGTCTGCCCGCAAACCGGCTGGCAGCCGCACCATCTGCTGCTCGAAGACGCTGCCGGCCTCGCCGGCGCCATGCCGCTCTACCTGAAGGCGCACAGCTGGGGCGAGTTCGTGTTCGACTTCGCTTGGGCCGAAGCCTATTCCCGGCACGGGCTCGACTACTACCCAAAGCTGCTGTCTTGCAGCCCGTTCACCCCCGCCACCGGCCCACGGGTGCTGTTGGCGCCAGGGCGGGACCCCGCCACCGTACGCACCGCGGCCGCCGAAGCCTTAAAGGCACTCGCGCGCGCTCAGGGCATCTCCAGCGTGCATGTGCAGTTTCTGGAGGCTGCGGAAGTGCCCGCCTTCGAGGCCGCCGGCTTCCTGCACCGTGTGGCCTGCCAGTTCCTGTGGGAAGACCGCGGTTTCGGCGATTACGACGGCTTCCTCGCCACGTTCACCGCTGACAAGCGCAAGAAAGCCAAGCGCGAACGCCGCCGGGTGCTGGAAGCCGGAGTAACGTTCACCACCTACGCGGGTGCCGAACTCGACGAGGCCGGCTGGGACCAGGTTTTCGAGTTCTACGCGGACACCTTCCGGCGCCGTGGCAACGAGCCGTATCTGAACCGCGCGTTTTTCGCGGAAATTGTCCGCACCCTCCCTGGCCAGCCCATCGTGAAACTGGCGCGCCTCGAAGGCGCACCCGTGGCCGTGGCGGTGTTCTTTGCCGGTGCAGACACGCTCTATGGGCGGTATTGGGGTTCCGCAGAAGCCCTGCACAGCCTGCATTTCGAGGCCTGCTACCATCAAGGCGTAGAGCTGGCGCTGGAGCGCGGCTTGAAGCGCTTCGAGCCTGGCACCCAAGGCGAACACAAGGTGGCACGCGGCTTCGCACCTACCCTCACCCACTCCGTGCACTGGCTGGCAGACGAGCGTTTCCATGAGGCCGTAGGCCGCTACGTGGCGGCGGAGACGCGACAGGTGCAGCAGTACGCCGCCGTTATCGGCGAACACGTGCCGTTCAAGGCCGAGCCGATGGCGCTGGAGCTGACGGAAGCTACCGCCTTGGGGGCGCCGTCCGCTTCGTATGTGCGGGACGCGAAACCTTGAGGCGACGTCGCCTGCCCTACCTCGACGCGGACGCACCGCCCAGCGCGCTGCCGCCCGCCGGCTCCGCGCTTGACCACCCACCCGGCCTGCTAGCCGCGGGTGGCGCACTGACGCCCGACTGGCTAAGGCACGCCTACCGCCACGGCATCTTTCCGTGGTACTCCGCTGGCGAACCCATCCTCTGGTGGTCCCCACCGCAGCGGATGGTATTCCGACCGGAGGCCTTAAGGGTACCGAGAAGCCTGCGACAGTCGGCGAGAAACCGTGGCTATCTTATTGGTTTAGATACAAATTTTAGTGGCGTCATGGCGGGCTGCGTCAGCAGGGGCAAGCATATCAACCTATTGAATCAGGATACTGATTCAAATAACTATCTGCCTACTGATACTGAGCAGTCCATCCTCACCCCGGCAGGCAGCGACGAACAACAGCGCCCTGATTCCACTTGGATCGTTCCGGAAATGGTAGCTGCCTACGCCGCCCTGCACGCCGCCGGCGACGCCCATTCCGTCGAAGTCTGGAAGGACGGCGAACTGGTCGGCGGCCTATATGGCGTCAGCTTGGGCGGCATGTTCTGGGGCGAGTCCATGTTCAGTCGCGCCCGGGACGCCTCCAAAGTCGCCCTGCTGGCTTTAGCCGCCGAGTGCCGCCAGCGCGGCATTGGGCTCATCGACGCGCAGTTCCACACGCCCCATCTGGAATCACTCGGCGGGTTCGAAATGCTCCGAGCGGATTTCGTTGCGGAGGTAGCCCAGCGCACAGACAGTGCAGGTGTGGGTGCTTCATGGCACCGTGCGCCGGCGCCCATCGACGGGGTTTCATTGCAAGATGGGCGCGTTTGACGCACAATCCGCGCGCGAAAGTGGCGTTGTCATTCCGACAGCGCCCTATACAAAGCAGGCAACAGGCACAGAATGTCCAAAGAGGACGCACTCCAGATGGAGGGCGAGGTCGTCGAGACCCTGCCCAACACCACCTTCCGCGTGAAGCTGAAGAACGGCCACATCGTCACAGCCCACATCTCGGGCAAGATGCGCAAGAACTACATACGCATCCTGACGGGCGACGCCGTCACGGTCGAAATGACCCCGTACGACCTGAGCAAGGGCCGCATCACCTACCGCGGCCGCTAAGCCGCCTCGAGGGAACCCATGCGAACGGGCGCGGGTTTCTTCTCCCTTAGCTCTACGCTCACGCGGCTAGCATCCAGCGCACTGGCGCTGGTGGGCTTACTGCTATTCAACGCCAGCACGCATGCTGGCTCTTCGCCGTTCATTCCCCATTCAGACCGCTTGGCCGAGGCGTTCATCCTGGACGAAGCCGACCAGCGCCTCTCCTTCGCTGAAGTTCAGGCACGACGCCAGGACTTCAAGAAATTTCACGGCGTGATCGACGGCCGTCGGCATGGACGCCACTTCTGGGTACATATTCGCTGGAGCCCGTCGCCGCAGCCACTACTGCTGCAAATACGACACGGCAGCAGCGCCGACATCACGGTTTTTCAAGCCGACTTCCCGAATGACTGCGCCGCGACCAAACCGCCAGCCAACAACACCCTCCCAGACTCCTTCTCCGACTGGCGCGATTTTCACCTTTGCCCGGGTACCACCGAGGCCTATGTTCGGTTCTCTCCCCATGCGGGCTACCCAAGAGTGAATTTTCGCGTCGTCGCTCCAGAGAAAGCGATCGCCTTAAACTTCATCGAGACGGCATCTGTCTTTGCAGCAGGCGGATTAGGCGTCCTCTCCTGCCTGCTCGCGTTAGTCCGTATCGGCAGCCGCGGTTGGGACCCTCTGGCTCTCGGTTTTTTGGTGGACCGGCTGTCTATGCTGCCGCTCTGGGCTAGCACGCTTTCCCCGCCCCCGTTCACCAACATTGGCAAACTCAAGCTAGCCGCCAGCATTTTGCCCCTCGAGTTCTGGCGGCTCGCCGTTCCGGTTGGTTATCTCATCTTCATATTGCTATTGCTGTCGGCCGACAAACAATGGTCGCGGTGGCACCGTGCCTTGGCTGTGCTCACTGGCGCCGGGGTATTGGCGCTCTTTTCGTCCGCTTTCGGCGCCCTGTCCGACTACACCGAGATTGTCTGGGGCCTGATGTTTATCTCTCTACCCCTGTCCCTCATCATCGCTCTCGGTAACGTTTCCCGTAGTCTGCCGCTTGCAGGCCCGGCATTTGGAAAAATCCCATTGACCCAGGCCAAGTGGGGCGTAGCCGTCCTCGTGTTGGTGGTTTGGATTAACACGGTCGGTATGCTGGCGGAGTTAACGCCGGACACCGCCTTGGTGCTGGCTATGGCGTTCTACCTAGCCATGGGTACCAGCGTTTTGATCAAGGCTGGTGAAGATTCCCGACAAGCCCTGACAACCGCTTTGACCGACCGACTCGCGCGCGAACAAGCACAACGCGAAGCTACCTTGCAGAGCCAACAACACGCCGAAACCCGCGATTTGTTGCTCATGCTCACCCATGAACTGCGCACGCCGCTTGGGGTGTTGCGTTTCTCGCTCGATGCCGCGCGTACTATGCCCGCCGCACGCCTCCGCGCGGAAGAGGCAATCCGCAACATGGATTCGCTGGTGGAACGTTGCCTGCAAACGGCCCATCTGGAAAGAGACGCCGTAGCGGAAAGCCCGGACCGCTGGAACCCGGCTTTGGAAATTCCAATACTCGTGCAGCAATGCCGGGCACCCGAACGCGTGCAGTTGCACATCGCCGCCAATTCCCCTGCCGCAATCACCCGCCGCAGAATTCTCAGCCTGATCATTTCCGTGTTGTTGGACAATGCCTTGAAATACGGCATGACTAACGGGACCACTAAACTAGAAGTTCAGCCGGAAGTAATGAATGGAGCGATTGGCCTCAGCATAGCGGTGGACAACACTCCGGGCCCCGCCGGTTTGCCGGACCCGCAGCGCGTGTTCCGTAAGTACTATCGCAGTCCGGGCGCGCACCAGTACTCTGGCGCCGGCCTTGGCCTTTATCTATCCAAGCAACTAATGGAACGATTGAACGGGCAGATTACTTACGAGCCGCTCCCGAACACCACGAGGTTCAAAATTTGGATTCCCTGCTGAGTATCGTCGTGGTCGAAGACCACCAACTGTTGCGCGAGTCCGTAGTCGATGTGCTGACCGCCGCCGGGCACCGGGTAGTGGGCGTGGAGAGCGCTGAAGCGCTAGGTGACGAAGTAGCTCTCGCCCGTATCGACGTTGCTGTGCTGGATATACAGTTACCCGGCGAGAGCGGGCTGCAACTCATGCAACGCCTGCGCCGTTCCCAGCCCGGGCTAGGCATCATTGCCATGACCGCCCTGTCGGCCATTCACGACCGTGTGGCCGGTTACGAGAGTGGTGCTGACGTATACCTCATCAAGCCGGTAGACCCGCGCGAACTGCTGGCGGCCGTGGCGCGCTGCGCACAACGCTCGCAGCACGCCCTACAAGTAGGGCAGGCTCCCCTAACACTGGAACCCCTCCGGCGGTGTCTGACCGGACCCGCAGGTGAGCAAGGTCTGTCAGCGGATGAAGCTGTGGTACTGGCCGCAATGGTGCGTGCCCCCGACCAGCAACTGGAAAACTGGCAGTTGCTTGAACTCCTGCAGATCGAATCTACTGCCAAAGACAAGGCCCGCATCGAAGTACGCCTGTCGCGCTTACGCAAGAAGTTGTTGCTGGTCGGCGCGGCGCCGGAATGCCTGCAGCCGATGCGGGGCGCGGGCTACCAACTCTGTGTTGTAGTGAAAATTCTCTAGGCTTTCCCGAGAAAACGGTCACATTTCAGACTTTTGACCGTCCAAAGATAGCGATACCGCTCGAAAACGCATGGTTTTGCAAGGTTTCGCTCCCGGCGCCAGCAAAACTCTTCCTCGGACAGTAATCGCCAGTGGTGTTCACACGCACTGGTTGCACCGAGTAGGGGATACGCGCCGAATGTTTGCCGAAGCAAAGACCGCAGAACAGGAACAGAAATACTGCCGCAAATGCGGCCATCCGGATGTGATGCGAATTCCCCGTAATTGGCGAGACCGATTATGGGAACGATTCGGTAGCCAGCGCCTGCGGCGTTATCGCTGTGGCCGTTGCGGCGCTGAAGCGACCTGGCCAACCAGCCAGCAGGACAGCGACTGAGGAATCCATGGACTGGAACTTTACGCTGAGTGCCACAGCCAGTGGCCTCATCAACAACATCATCCCTTTTCAGGATGCCGCCATCTCGGTAGAGTTTTCTGCCTGCCGTTTCTCCGCTGACAATGGCAGTAATCGTCATTTTGCCATCTTCAATGGCAACGGCATCGTGCTCATTGGCGAGCAGCGTTTCGCCTTCGACCCAAACCGCTATGGTCTGCTCATCGAATGCGAACGGCAGGCCTATGGGGAGTGGCTATCAGTCTCCTTCGGCACCGTGGACGCACCAGTGATGCTGGCCGGGTTCGATCTGCCAAAGTGGAACGGACTTCAATCCGACTGTGAGTTGCACGCAACCCCAGACAGTGGAATGAATTGCCGCGCCACGCTGGAAGCACTGCATGGCGACACGCTGGATATGGTTACCGTCCAACTGGAACGGGGTAGCACCACGCCGTCGCTGCGCTTGCGACGGGCAATCTGAGCAGCCCATCCCTGAAGGAGGGACCCTGCCGCCACCCATTCCCTCTAGGAGGGAGCTTGCTCCCGTTGCTTAATGCAGCGTCAGCAGTTCGGGCTCGTCGACAGCGCGAGTAACCAGCTTCAAAGCCTCGGCGTTATCGCCAACAACCGTCACATGTACGTTGCCACCATTGGCCAGCTTGCCGAACAGCAGTTCTTCCGCGAGCGGGCGCTTGATCTGGTCCTGG
>CALPVO020000032.1 GCA_943327025.2 Janthinobacterium lividum | reverse complement strand
AGCGCAGAAGCGCTGCTGCCGGCGTTGTTAGTGAGGCTGTTGGGGTAGGCGGGGTGGCGGACATGGTGGGGACACTCACGAACAAACCGAATGAGGTCATGACAGAGACCAGCAGGACTTTAGCCAGCAGGACTTTAGATTGAGCATGCCGCTGTCTAGGCGCTGCGTCCCGCCGTGCGCACCAGTTTGCTTGCTGCTTGGTGCAGTTCATACTTCCAACCCTCATGCCTTACTCCGCGCTCTGTCTGGACCTCGACGATACCCTGTGGCCGGTGGCTCCCGCCATCGTCTCTGCAGAGAAGTTGACTGCCGCGTTTCTGGCGCGCGAGTTTCCGGCGGTGGTTCCCGTGGGGCAGGTGCCCGCGGTAACCATTGCCGAAATGCGTCGTTGGCGGGAACAAGTGGCTGGATTGCACGCCGGACGGGCCTATGACCTGACTTGGCTACGCACCGAAGCGCTGCGTTGCCAGGCACTGGCAGCGGGCCTCGGCGAGGCGGCCGCGACGGCAATGGCGGCAGCTGCCTTCGAAGTGTTTTTCGCCGAACGGCATGCCGTGGAGCCTTATGCCGAGGTGCCGGCGGCGTTGGAACGGCTGGCTACGCGGTTCCCGCTCTATGTCCTGAGCAATGGCAACGCTGACCCAGCGCGGACTTCACTGGGCAAGCACTTTCGCGCTGCCTTCTCGGCGCGTGGATTGGGGGTGGCCAAGCCCGACCCTCGAGCGTTCCAAGCGGTAGCGGAAAGTGCGGGTATTCCGGTGGGCCGCTGGCTCTACGTGGGCGACGACCCGCACGCCGACGTGGTGGGGGCCAGAAGTGCCGGTATGGCCACTGCTTGGGTACACCGTCATGAGAAACAGTGGCCCGCGGGGCTGGAGCGTGCCGACCACGAGTTCGCGGATCTTTGGGAAATGATGGATTGGCTGATGGCAGAAGACGAGTTGCAAAGTCGCAGCCCGTAGCTCCATCTAGTCGATATTCGCTGGCCCCGGCGGATTCTGGGCCGATTACTTGATGGGTGGAACACCCTTCTTCATGGCAATCCACTTCGACAGTTCGCGCAGGTCCCGCTTGGGGCGCTTCTCACGTTCGCCGGTGTAGAGCACGCCGCTCTGATAAGGGTTGTAGCCGTAGGACAAGCCCTTAGTGTTGTGCGCAATGTCGGGGGTGACGGCGTCTTCGGCTACCACGAGATCTTCAAGGAGATCGCTTAGGTTGCCGTCGACTTGCGCCTCGCCGTTCCACTGCCAGATGGCGTTACCACGGTCGTCAAAACGCACACTGCCGGAATTGCTTTCGCTGGTTCCGGGAAGACGGTTACGCGTATCGTCTTTCATGTGGGGGCGTCCTTCGTTGTACCGGCAGCCGCTGCGGGGGTTGGGCATCACCGGGAACATAATCTACTTTTGCAACGACTATGTTAAACCAGTTGGAAAATTTTAGAAAGACGGCGCAATTTGCTGATTATTGTCAAATTTCGGGGCGCAACGCGGCGGCGCGCAGCAAGCCTATGATGGTCTTGGCGTCGCGGAGGGGTCCTTCGAGTGCTTGCGCGCAAGCCTCCGCCAGAGGAACCCAGTGCACTTCCAGTACTTCGCCGGGTTCGAGCGCGCTCGGTGTTTCGCTTAGGCCCTCCGCCAAGTAGAGATACAGCACTTCGCAGAACACGCCGGGCGAAGGGAAGTGGCTGCCGAGGTCCGTCCAGCGTGCGGCGACCCTCCCGGCTTCCTCGGCCAACTCACGGCGGGCTGTCTCTGCCGGGTCCTCACCATGGTCGCGCTTGCCGGCGGGCAGTTCCCAGACCCATTCGCCTACCGCTGGGCGCCATTGCCGCAGCAGACAGACACGGCGTTGCTCGTCCAGCGCCACCACGGCGGAGCCACCTGGGTGCCGGACGAACTCGTAGGTGGACACGTGGCCGTTGGGCAAGGTGACATCCTCGACGTCCACTTGCACCACGCGTCCCGTGAACTGCCGACCGCGGTTGCCGTTCATGCGGTTTTCAACGCGCCTGTGCGTGGTACTGCGTGTTTGGGCGCATGTCCACGGCACTGGCGATGCGGTTGCTCATGTTGAAAAAGGCCGTTACTGCCGCGAGGTCCCAGAGGTCGCGGTCTGAGAGGCCGTGAGCGCGCAGCGCAGCGCGGTCCACTTCCTCCACCTCCGCGGGAGCGACGGTGAGCAGGTGAGCGAACTCCAGCATCGCCCGTTGGCGAGGCGTGAGTGGCGCGACCCGCCAGTTGGTCACCAGTTCTTCGCCGAGGAGGGGGTCGCCGGATAACTCGCGTACTGCAGCCCCGTGCGCTACCAAACAATAGTGGCATTGGTTCGCAGCGGATACCACCACGGCCACCATCTCCCGTTCCAGTTTGCTCAGCCCGGAACCGCCCAACATCAGGTCGTTGTACATGTCACTGAAGGCACGCAACTTCACCGCATCGAAGCTGAACGCAGCAAGTACGTTTGGCAGGAAGCCGATCTTCTCTTCGCAAATGGCGAAGTATTTCGCCAAGTCCGCGGGCAGTTGCTGACGTGGGAGCGGCTTCAGCTTAAGCGCGGTCAGCGCAGTAGTCCGCCGTGGCAGCGCGGTCGTCCGCTTAGTGGACTTTGCGGTCTTGGTTGCCGTCTTGGCGCGGCTGCGGGCGGGTTGTTTCATTGAACTTGTCCGGGAACAGCCGCGAGCGGTTTACGGAAGCGCAGTGTGAAACGGTCGCTCTCCCCAATGGCCAAGTATTTCTCACGGTCTTTGTCGCCGAGGCGCAGCACGGGGGGCAAGGTCCAGACGCCCTGTTCCCAATCGCGGGTGTCCTTGGGGTTGGCATTCACCTCGCTGGTACCAATCAGTTCGAAACCCGCCTTCACGGCGAGGTCGATAGCGACCTGCTGGCTCATGTAGCCGTTCGTGCCTTTCGGGTCCACTGGCAGCGCTGGGTCTGCGCGGTGGTCCTTGATGCCAAGAATGCCACCTGGCTTCAGGGCGGTGTACATGGCGCGCAGCATATCCAGTGCTTGGTCTCGTGCCATCCAGTTGTGCAAGTTGCGGAAGGTCAAGACCATGTCCAGCGTGCCTGGGGGGACGGGCGCAAGTTTTGCGGGCGCCTGCAGGGCCGTTACCTGAACACGGTCGTAGAGTTCCGGGTGAGCAGCCAGCTTCGTTTGGTATTCCTTTAGCCCGTCTTGAATGTATTTGCTCTGGGTGTCTGGATCCCATTGGCCGGCGTAGTAGCGGCCTTTGTCACGCAGGACTGGCGCGAGAATTTCGGTCCACCAGCCGCCAGCGCCTGGCCACACTTCAAGTACGGCCATGTCGTGGCGCAGCCCAAAGAATTCGAGGGTTTCTTTCGGGTGGCGGTATTGATCTCGAGCGCGGTTGGCTTCTGGGCGATGGCTGCCCGCGATGGCGCGGTCGAGTGCGGCAATCGTGGCTGCATCCGTCACCGCCGGGCCAGGAGGTAGCTCAGGTTTCGGTGGGGTGGTGGGTGCGGTCGCGCAGCCGGCCAACCAAAGAGTAGCTGCTAAGGTGGGCAGCGAACGAAGCAGAGAAGGAAGGGTGCGCATGGTCAGGCTCCGGGTGGCAGGGGAGACCATGACATCATTCGGCGGCCCAAAAAGAAACCCCGCCTTGCGGCGGGGTTTCCTAGTGCCAGAGGCACTGAGCTTCAGGCATTGCACGCAAGGTGCAACACGGCTGACGCTGGGGAGCGATTAGTAGCCGCCGCGGCCACCGCCGCCGTAGCCACCACCGCCGCCGCCACCACCGCCGTAGCCGCCGCCGCCGCCGCTGCGGCCACCGCCGCCGTAGCCGCCGCCGCCACCACCGCCGCCGTAGCCGCCGCCACCGCCGCCGCCGCCGAAGCCGCCACGGCTACCGCCGCCGCCGCCGAAGCCGCCGCCGCCACCACCGCCACCCGGACGCGGGCCACGGGGACGCTCTTGCGCCTCGTTCACGCGCAGCGGGCGACCGCCCATCGAGAAGCCGTTGGTCTTGGCGATGGCGTTCTGCGCATCGCTGGCCGGCATTTCGACGAAGGAAAAGCCACGGGGACGGCCGGTTTCGCGGTCGTTGATGAGCTTGACCGACTCCACCTTGCCATACTGTTCGAACAGCTGGCGGATTTCGTCTTCGGTCGCGCTGAAGGGAAGGTTGCCCACATAAATCGTCGTCATCGAACCTATCTCACTCGTCGTGCAACTGCCGGCCGGGAGAGGCCGCGCTAGCCGCGGGTCGCTATTTTCGAAGGCGTGCGAAGGCGTGCCGACTGCGGGAAGCAGCCGGACGCGCCACGACACGACTCCGTACCGTGGAACGTGCGCAGATCAACTCGAAGGTGGTGGGGGCGCAGGGGGCCAAATGACGCTCTGGAATGAACTGTCTTGTGCTCTTAAATGCCGGTATTACCGGAACCCTTTGCCCGACTTGACTGCCCTAGAAGCGGATAGGCGGGAACGATCCAAGGTGGATGTTAGGTGGCTTGCCTTCGGGATGCAAGCATTCTTTTTGGTTATTTTCGACGC
Organism: Janthinobacterium lividum; assembly: GCA_943327025.2. GTDB lineage: Bacteria > Pseudomonadota > Gammaproteobacteria > Steroidobacterales > Steroidobacteraceae > CAIOHZ01. Next base: position 8,155 of record CALPVO020000032.1, on the reverse strand, counting down.
GTGCGCTATTCCAGGTAGGCATAGCCGTCCAATTCAGCCTCGTAAAAGCGCTTAAGGGCCTGGCTCTCGTGGACAGTCAGGCGGCCTTCACGGACGGCCCGTTCGCAGTCGCGGGCCAGACGCGGATAGAGCACATCATCGGTGTATTGCATGTAGCCGAGGACCTTGTGGGCGGTATCGCCCTTCACGATCTCCTCGATCCACCAGCCGCCGCCTTCCTCCAGGCGAATGTGCACCACGTGGGTGTCACCGAACAGGTTGTGCAGGTCGCCGAGCGTCTCTTGGTAGGCGCCCACCAAGAACGCCGCCAGATAGTATTCGCCGCCCTCCACCAAGGGGTGCAGTTCCAGCGTGCGCTTGACATCCTTGATGCTGACGAAGCGATCAATCTTGCCGTCGCTATCGCAAGTAATGTCCGCCAGCACCGCATGCCGCGTCGGCTTTTCGCCAAGGCGGTGGATGGGCATGAGCGGGAACAGGTGGTCGATGGCCCAACTGTCGGGCAGCGACTGGAACAGGGAGAAGTTACAGAAGTAGATGTCTGCCAACCGCTCCTCGATGTCCTCGAGTTCCTCGGGAACCCGGTCCAACTTGCGGCACACGTCGCGGACGCGCGCGCAGGTGGTCCAGAACAGCCGTTCCACCAGCCCCCGCAGGCGTAGCGACAAGTAGCCGAGGTTGAACAGTTGGAGTGCCTGTTCCCGTGCCTCTAGAGCGTCGTGGTAACACTCCACTACCCGCCGCTCGTTCACGGAGCGATAAGCATCAAACAGGTCGTGGACTGGCTGCGGCAGTTCTTCGTCCGAGGGCCAGTCGATGTCTTCCTGACCGGCGACCTTGAATTGGTCCAGGCGGCTGCTGCCGAGAACGTTGAAGATCAGCACACTGTGGTGCGCTGCGATGGCACGACCGGATTCGCTGATGATGGTCGGGTGCGTAATGCCACGCGCGTCGCAGACGCTCATGACGCGGTGAACTACGTCCGAGGCATACTCGTTCAGCGTGTAATTCATCGACGATTCATAGTTGCTGCGGCTACCGTCATAGTCCACGCCAAGGCCGCCGCCGATGTCGATGTACTCGAGGCCGGCGCCCAGTTCTTTCAACTCCGCATACACGTGCGCCAGTTCATTGACCGCGTCTTTCACGCGGCGGATGTCCTGCAACTGACTCCCCGGGTGGCAATGCACTAGCTTGAGGCAGTCGAGCATGCCGCGTTCGCGCAGCACTTCCACGGCCTCCAGTATCTCGCTGGTGAACAGGCCGAACTTGCTCTTGTCGCCGGCGCTGTCACGCCAGCGGCCCGCGCCTTCGGAGGCGAGCTTCACGCGAACGCCAATCTGCGGACGCACGCCATATTTTTCAGCATGCTTCAGGATGAGCGGCAATTCTTCGAAATTCTCCACCACGGGCACGATGTTGCGGCCGAGCTTGGCGGCAAGAGTGACCGTTTCCAGATAACTATCGTCCTTGAAGCCATTGCAGATGATGAGCCTGCCCGGCGAGGCCTCCGTGAGCGCCATGACCGCTAGCAACTCGGGCTTGGAGCCTGCCTCAAGACCGAAATTGTATTCAGCGCCGTAGCGGTAGACCTCTTCGACCACGAGGCGCTGCTGATTCACCTTGATGGGGAACACGGCGGCATAGTTGCCTTGGTAGCCATTTTCACTGATGGCCTGCGCGAAGGCATCGCGTAGGTGGCGCAGTCGATGGGCAAGGATGTCTGAAAAGCGCACGACGACGGGGGCCGTGAGGTCGCGGGCCTTCAGGCCTTCGACGACTTCGTGCAGGTCAATTTCGCGGGCCGTGTCCTGATCGGGGCGCACCACGACGTGACCAGCCGGGTTCACTGCAAAGTAGCCGCCACCCCAGGCATCTACCTGGTAGAGCTCGGCGCTGTCCTCGACCTTCCAGCCGGGCGCGCTGGTAGGCAGCTTCGGTGCATTGGCAGACATTTGGCAGACCCCCTAAAAGAGAGCAGGCCCAGAGCGGATGCCCTGAGCCTGTAATGGTTGCGCGCAAGATAGCAAAACTGCGTGGCAAGTAAATGACTGTGACCGGCGCCGTGATTCGGGGCGCGTCCTTCGGTCAGGGCGCGGGCCCCTTTGCTACGGGCCGCTCCGCCTGACGGCACCATTCGCTCCAACTCCCGGGATACACTCGCGGGCCGTTGGTATCTGCCAGATTGGCAGTGGTGAAGGCCAAGTGCAGGGCACAGGCGGTGACGCCGCTGCCACAGTAAAGCAGGGCATTCCCGGGACGAGTTCCGGCCAAGGCCGCTTCGATTTTATCGCGCAGCAGCGGCGCCGGTAGCAAGGTGCCGTCCGCCTGCAACAGCGAGCCGTAAGGCAGATTGCCTGCGCCGGGAATGTGACCCGCCACCGGGTCGATGGGTTCGTTCAGACCCGCGTAGCGGTCTGCCGCGCGGGCGTCCAGCGCGCAGGCGCCGCGCTGCAATTCGTCCCACAGCAGGTCTGCGTCCACCGTACCGAAGCCTGACGGCGACTCAGTGGCGACGAACCGGCCTGAAGCCGCGCCTGCCGGCCTACCCGTGGCGATGGGTAAGCCCGCGGCTTGCCATGCGGCGTAGCCTCCCGCCAGCACGCTTACCGCTGGGTGCCCCAGTTCGCGCAGCATCCACCAAGCGCGCGCGGCAAACAGGGCGTTACCGGCGTCCATCACCACGACGGTTTGTCGGGCATCTACGCCAGCGGCAGCGAACCGTGCTGCGGCTACTTCGCGGGGAGGCAGGGGGTGCCGGCCCTCGCTGGCGCTACGTTCCCGGGCGAGGTCGTGGTCGAGATGTAGGTACTGCGCGCCGGGAACATGCCCGGCAACAAAGGACCGTTCTCCAGCCGACGGATCCAGAAGGTCGAAGCGCGTATCCAGCAGACACCAGGGCGCTTCGCTGCCGGGCAGGTGGTTCGCTAATTCAGCGGGACTGACCCAGAGCGCAGGGGTGGTCATGCGGTTACCTCGACGGTTCGATTGGAGGGGTGGAAGGTTGGTCGGTGCGGCCGGGGTTTTTCAGCGGGTCCGGCGGGCGTACACTATTCGATCGACTGTGTGAACAGTCGTGGTCGATTCTCTCTAGTTTTTCAAATCCAAAGGACGTCCTAACGATCATGAGCAACCCGCAGTACACCACCCATGTCCATTTTTCTGGCCGACTCATTTTTGTCGGTTTCGGCAGTATCGGTCAGGGCGTCTTGCCCCTCATCCTACGGCACATTGGTGGCTTGACCGCGGACCGCATCACGATCGTCACGGCGGAGGAAGCCGGTGGCTCCGAAGCGGCAGAGTACGGCGTGAAATTCGTGGTGCAGCCACTGACGCGTGACAACTATCGCGAAGCGCTGCGCCCGTTGGTGCGGCAGGGCGATTTTTTGCTGAACCTGTCCGTGGACGTTTCGTCTGTCGACCTCATCCGGTTCGCCGGCGAGGTGGGTGCGCTTTATCTCGACACCTGCATCGAGCCCTGGGCTGGTGGTTATACCGACCCGAATTTGTCGCATGCGGACCGCACCAACTACATCATGCGCGAGGGCGCCCTGCAGTTGCGCAATGAGCGTCCGGGCGGTGCTACGGCCGTGCTCACACACGGCGCCAACCCGGGTTTGGTCTCGCACTTTGTGAAGAAAGCGCTGCTCGATATCGCGGCAGACACGGGCGTTTCCGTGGCCGAACCGACCACCCGTGAAGGCTGGGCCAAGCTGTCCCAGACCCTCGGCGTCAAGGTCATTCATGTGGCGGAACGCGATACCCAGCGTCCCACCATCCCGAAGCGGGTCGATGAGTTCGTGAACACCTGGTCGGTCGATGGTTTCATCAGCGAAGGCTCGCAGCCCGCTGAACTTGGCTGGGGTACGCACGAGCATCGCTTGCCATCGGATGGTCGCGAGCATGCTGCCGGAACCCGCGCGGCCATCTATCTCATGGAGCCGGGCGCTGCCACGCGCGTGCGCACCTGGACGCCGAAAGCCGGGCACTTCCATGGTTTCCTCATCACCCATAGCGAGGCTATCTCGCTGGCGGATTACTACACGGTGCATGAGGACGGAAAAGCGGTTTATCGGCCTACGGCGCACTACGCCTATCATCCGAGCGACAGCGCGGTCATGTCCGTGCATGAGTTTGCCGGCCTGAATTGGCGGGTGCAGTCGAGCAAGCGCATTCTCCGGGACGAAATTGCCGACGGCATCGACGAACTGGGCGTACTGCTCGCCGGCCACGCGAAGAACGCGTACTGGTACGGGTCGCAGTTGTCCATCGACGAGGCGCGCGCTCTGGCGCCCTATAACAGTGCCACGACGCTGCAGGTGACCGTATCGGTGCTGGCGGGCTTGGTATGGGCCATGGAAAACCCCAGCGCTGGCGTCGTGGAGCCGGACGAGATGGATTACCGCCGTTGTCTTGAGGTGGCCATGCCTTACCTCGGCCCGGTGGTGGGTGCCTACACGGACTGGACGCCGCTGCAGGACCGCAACCGTTTGTTCCCGGAAGACATCGACCCCACGTGCCCCTGGCAGTTCCAGAACGTCAGGGTCTGACGGGTTTTTAGTCCCGGGGAATGCCCCGGGACTTCCTGCTGTACGCTTTCACCCCGGCGGCGTGGGGCCGTAGGCCACGCTAGCCACTACCCACGTCCGCCGTCCGGCGGGCGTCTCCACGGTGATCTCGTCGTCGAGGCGTTTGCCTAGCAGGGCGCGGCCTAATGGCGCATCCATGCTCACGTACCGCGGGTCGGCGTCGAATTCATCGGGGCCGACCACCCGATGCCAAAGGGTGTCGCCTGCTTCGTCTTCCAGGTCCACCCAAGCGCTGAAAAAAACCCGTTGCGGGTCGCTTGGGGGACGGTCGACCACCACCATGCCGTCGAGACGCTTGCGCAGGAACCGGACGCGGCTGTCGATTTCTCGCAACCGGCGCTTGCCGTAGATGTACTCGGCATTCTCGGAGCGGTCGCCCATGGCAGCAGCTTCGCTGACGGCTTGGGTGACTTGGGGGCGCTCCACCCGCCAAAGTTGCTCGAGTTCCCCGCGCAAGCGCGCTTCCCCCTCGGGCGTGATGTATTTAGAACCCGGCTGCGTCGGCGGTTTCCAGCGTCCCATTTTCAGTCCCTCTCCTCGTTGCGTCCGCCAAGCAGTTCAGGGAATTCCTCAGGCCGCGTTGGGGTGCGTCCACCTACGTCAACGGGGGGCGGCAGCGCATAGTCAACTCAAGTGCCTAGCGGCCCTCTTCCTTCATCCAGCGCAATTGTGCGACAGGTCACGGAAGCCCGCGTGGTGTTCCGGTTATCTTGGCTCTCGATGTATCCCCTGGCGGACTTCCTTCCCTTCATATAAGTCCGCTCTTCAACGCCTCGCCAGTTCAACCTGGCGAGGCGTTTTTTTATGTCCAGACGCTTTTTGTCCTTGATTCCCCAGTGGGTGGACGCAAACTAGCACCCATCGGCGTGCCGCTACCCTCAGGCGCGCCATCAGGAGGAATTTCATGCGCAAGCTTTTCGTCGCCGCCACGCTGCTCGGTACCCTGCTGCTTTCCGGTTGCGGCTACAACACCATGCAAAGCCAGGACGAGACCATCAAGGCTTCCTGGGCGGAGGTGCTGAACCAATACCAGCGCCGCGCGGACCTCGTTCCCAATCTTGTGCAGACGGTGAAGGGCTTCGCCGCGCAGGAACAAGCCGTGCTCATCGGCGTGACCGAAGCGCGCGCCAAAGCAACGGCGGTCCGTGTCGACGCGGCGAGCATCAATGACCCGGCCAAGCTGCGTGCCTTTCAGGCGGCGCAGGGCGAGTTATCCGGTGCTTTGGGGCGCCTACTCATGGTGACTGAAAACTATCCGCAGTTGAAGAGCGATCAGGGCTTCCGCGATCTGCAGGCGCAGTTAGAAGGCACGGAGAACCGCATCACGGTGGCCCGCAACGGTTACATCGAGGCCGTGCGCAGCTATAACACTACCGTGCGTTCCTTCCCGTCGAACCTCACCGCCATGATGTTCGGTCTCAAGGAAAAGCCGAGTTTCACGGTGGAAAACGAGGCGGCCATTAGTGTCGCCCCGAAAGTCGACTTCGGCGCTGCCCCTGCTGCCAAGCCGTGACCAGTCTGCAGATGAGGCTATCTGCGCTGCTCTGTCTCGCGGCCCTGGCTTGGTGGCCCGGCGCGGCGCCGGCGGCAGAGTTGACGCCCCTGCCTGCGTTCTCGGGCTATGTGGTCGATCTCGCCGGTGTCTTGCCCGAGGCTGACCGTACCCAGTTGACGGCGCGGCTCAAGGATCTGGAGCAGCGCAAAGGCGCGCAACTGGCTGTGTTGGTGCTTCCTTCCACGGCGCCGGAACAAATCGAGCAATACGGCATTCGTCTCGCGCGCCAATGGCTGCCGGGGCGCAAGGGCGTCAATGATGGCGCCATCCTCATCGTCGCCCTGAAAGACCGCGCGGTACGTCTGGAAGTGGGGCGCGGTCTCGAGGGTGCCATCCCGGATCTCTACGCCAACCGCATCACCGACGACATCATCGTGCCGCGCTTTCGCGACGGCGATGTTCCGGGTGGCATTGCCGCGGGCGTGGAGGCCACGGTACGCCTGATTGATGGCGAGCCCTTGCCGGCGCCCAAGTCGCGTTCGCAGGGGCGTCGCCAAGAAGGTGCGCCGTGGATGCTGTTGTTGATGGGCGCACTGGTGGCCGGCAACGTGTTGCGCTCGATGTTTGGTCGCGCGATTGGCGCTACCGTCGCCGGTACCGTGGTCGGTTTCGCGGGCTGGGCGCTAACGAGTTTGCTGTGGGCCGGTCTGGCGGCGGGCGTGGTCGGCTTCCTGGTCGCCCTTTTGGGCGGTATTGGTGGCGGCATGGGCGGGTCAGGTGGTGGCCGGCATTGGCGTAGCGGTGGCTTTGGCGGCGGCGGCTTCGGCAGCGGTGGTTTCGGTGGCGGCGGCTTTGGCGGTGGTGGCTTTGGCGGCGGCGGTGGCGGCAGCTTTGGTGGCGGTGGCGCCTCCGGGCGTTGGTAAGGAGTGCGCGACCATGAGTAATCCCTCTCCGTTACCGCCCGCGGAAGCTCCGCCGGCTTTGCCAAACCGTTGGGCGCGTCTGTGGCGCCACCTTTGGGTTACTGACTGGCAACTGCGACGCGCGCTGCCGCCGGGAGCGCTGGACCACTTGCAGTCCACGATTGGCGCTGGCGAGGAATTGCACACTGCGCAGGTCCGTTTCATCGTCGAGGCGGATCTTGACCTGCTGGCAGTATGGCGCGGGCAAACGCCGCGTGAACGCGCGCTCGAATTGTTCGCCCAGTACCACCTGTGGGACACCGCAGCCAACAACGGCGTGCTGGTGTATGTGCAGTTTGCGGACCGTGCCGTCGAAATCATTGCCGATCGTGGTTGCAATGGTCGTATCAGTGCCAGTGAATGGAGTGCGGTCGCTCGCGGCATTCGGGACGCGTTTGCCACGGGTCGTTACCTCGCCGGCGCAGTAGCGGGCATGGAGGTGGTGTCTGTGTTGCTGGCCAGACAGTTCCCCCGTGAGGCAGGCGATGCGCAAGCGGCCAACGAATTGCCGGATCGTCCTGTTCTGCTCTAGGCGTCCTGTCTGCGGTGGACGTGCCTTTGGCAGCTTTTTCCGGCCATAATCGACCTATGTCGCTGCCTACTGTCGTTGCCTCTCCCCTTCGGTTGCTGGTGCTCCCGGTCTTGCTACTGGCGGCGTGCGCTGCGCCACAGCGCGCCCCGGAACCGGCGCCGGTAGTGGTCCAGTTGCCGCCGCCCCCCCCGCCTGAGGACCCGCTCGGTGTGCCGACGCACCGGTTCGAGTTTGATCCAGCCATAACCGACGTGGTGGGCACTTTGCAGTCGACGGTAGTCGGCAAGGAAGATGCGTTGCCCGATATCGCGCGGCGCTTCAACCTGGGTTACGAGGAAATTGTCCGCGCGAATCCGGGGGTCGACCCCTGGTTGCCGGGAGAGGGCAGGCGGGTATTGCTGCCCACCCGTTTCGTGTTGCCGGATGCCCCGCGCGAGGGCCTGATTGTCAATTTGGCCGCCATGCGGTTGTTTTGGTTCCCGAAGCGTGAGCCCGGCAAGTTGCAGGTGGTCTACACCTATCCCATCGGCATCGGTCGGGTTGGCTGGATGACCCCGGAGGGGAGCACTCGCGTCTT
>CALPVO020000031.1 GCA_943327025.2 Janthinobacterium lividum | reverse complement strand
CTGTTGTTTTCGGTTCTCTGGTTTGCGGCGCCCCAAGAGTCGGCGGTGGTTGAACCCGTCGGCCGTCCGTTTGCCAAGGCCGGTAGTGCTCCTCTTGCCAGCCGAGAGGGAGTGAACTTCGCTACCCGTGCGGCGGCCAAAGTCGGCAACGACCTCTTCTCCAGTCACTCCTGGTATGTCGCGCCGCCACCGCCACCACCGCCACCGCCACCAGCAGCGGTGGTGCCGACGGCACCACCTTTGCCGTACACCTTCCTTGGAAGTTATGTAAAGTCCGGGGACAAGCCGGTTTATTTTCTCGTCCGTGGCGACCGCGTCTTTGACGTTCGCCCTGGCGACACGCTTGAAAATACTTATGCCGTCGGCAATGCGTCGCGCGGCCAGTTGCAACTGACCTACCTGCCGCTGCAGCAGGACCAATGGCTGTCTGTCGGGAGCCCCCAGTGAACGTTCGCATTCCTCTTTCCCTCCCAGTCCTGCGTCGCCTGACGGTGGTCGCTGGTACAGCCTTCTTGCTAGCCGCTTGCGCCAGCAGTCGCCTCCACAATGAGGGCCTGCGCGAAGTAGAGGCCGGCCAGTACGAGTCCGGCATTCGCAAGCTCGAGCAGGCCGTCAAGGCAGAGCCTGCCAATACCACCTACCGACTCGAATTGCAGGGGCGCAAGGAAGAAGCCACGCAGTTGCTGGTTGCCCAGGCAGACCGTTTGCGGGCGGCCGCGGCCTACGCCGATGCTGAAGCCACCTACAAGCGCGTGCTTTCCATCTCTCCGGGCAACGACCGCGCACAGCGTGGCATAGAGCTGGTGGCTCGCGACCAGCGCCATGCCGAAGCTGTCGATCAGGCCAAGCGTGAAATGCAGCAGGGCCGTGTCGAGGAGGCAGAAACCCGTCTGGGGCGTGTGCTGTCCGAAAACCCGGGTAACAGCGACGCGAACGCGCTACGTGCCCGTATCGACACCGACCGCGGCCCGCGTACGGTGACGCCGCGCCTGAAAACCCGTGACAACCGTCCGGTGTCCCTGCAGTTCCGTGAGGCGAATACCAAGATGGTATTCGAGGTACTCGCCCGTCAGACCGGCATCAACTTCATCTTCGACCGCGAAGTGAAGAACGACGGCCGCACGACTATCTTCGTCCAGAACGTGCCGGTGGAATCCGCTATCGATCTCGTGCTCGGGCAGAACCAGCTCGCTCGCCAGGTGCTTGCGGAGAACATGGTTCTCATCTACCCGAATAGTGCCGTTAAGCAGCGCGAATACCAAGATCAGCTAGTCCGCACTTTCTACCTGACCAACACCGACCCGAAGAAAGCCAGCGAGATGCTGAAGACGGTTTTGAATGCCAAGACCCTCTTTGTTGACGAGCGTGCTTCGGCCGTAGTGATGCGTGACACCCCTGAGGTGCTGCGCATGGCCGAACGGCTTATCGCTTCTGTAGACGTGCCGGAAGCGGAAGTGATGATGGAAGTGGAGGTGCTGGAAATTACCCGTAGCCGCCTGCAGCAGTTAGGCCTGCGTTACCCGGAACAGGTGAGCATCTCGCCGACTGCACTGGGCGCTGATGCCACCAGCATGGTGCTGGGTGACTTCAAGGGCCAGAACGAGAATACGCTCAAGGTGAGCAATACCTCGCTGACGCTCGACATGAAGCGCACGCTGACCAGCGGCAATATTCTGGCGAGCCCGCGCATTCGCGCCCGCAACCATGAAAAGGCCAAAATTCTCATCGGTCAACGCGTCCCGGTCATCACGAATACGGTCACCCCGACCACTTCGCAGCCGGTGGTAACGGGTAGCGTGCAGTACGTGGACGTTGGCCTGAGCCTCGACGTGGAACCTACGGTGTACATGGACAACGATGTGGCCATCAAGGTCAACCTCGAAGTCAGCACCATCATCAAGGAAGTCACGGCGGGCCAGTCCGGCACGTTGGCTTACCAGATTGGTACCCGCAACGCCTCGACGCTACTGCGCCTGAAAGATGGCGAGACGCAAATTCTGGCAGGCCTGATTAACTCTGCGGAACGTACGACGGCCGACCGTATTCCTGGCCTAGGTGACATGCCGATTATTGGGCGACTGTTCGGCAGCAAAAAGAACGATGGTGAGAAGACGGAAATTGTCCTCTCCATTACGCCACGCATCATCCGCGCACAGCCCCGTGCTTCCTCGGAAAACGCAGAGTTCTGGTACGGCACGGAAAGTTCTGTCCGTAGCGCGCCCATTGCTTCAAGTAGCTACGCGGCTCCGGTGAGTGCGGCTGGTGCCGTGGTAACGACGACGCCTGTTGCGCCTCCGGCGGAGTCGGCTGCGCCGTCCACTGAGGCCGCTGCGACGACTGAAGCTGCGCCGGAGATGAGCGCAGAGGCTGCGGCGGTGGTACGCCCAACGCTGAGTTGGGAAGCGCCGAGCAATGTGAGGATGGGTGAGAGCTTCGACGTCTCGTTGTTGCTCTCCAGCAAGGACGCTGTAGCGAATATTCGTTCGGCGGTTCGTTTCGACCCGGCGGTGCTCGAGCTTTCAAGTGCGGATGCCGGGACCATGGTTCCGGAGGCCGCTCGTGCCAGTCTTCGCCCGGTCATCAACCAACGCGCCGGCCGTGCGCAATTCGATGTCCCTAGTACGGGTATCCAAGGCGACGGCACTTTGGTGACGCTGCATTTCCGTGCCTTGTCGGCCCGCCCGACGACCATGATTGCCGTTCAGCAATTCGCCTTGGCCGGGGCGGACGGTGTTCCGATGCCAGTAGCCGCGCCGCGTCCCATCACGTTGGTTGTCAGTCAGTGAAGATGGCTCGCGCCAGCCGCGGTTTCACGCTCATCGAGCTCATCGTTACGGTGGCCATCGTGGCCCTGTTGGCGACAGCGGCGATGCCGGTAGCCCAACTGGCTTTCAAGCGTACGCGCGAGCAAGACTTGACGCTCGCTCTACGGCAGATTCGTGGCGCCATTGATGCCTATCATGATGCGTCTGTTGCTGGCCGTGTGCTGATGGAGGCGGGTAGTTCCGGTTATCCACCAGACCTGAAAGTGTTGGTGGACGGTGTGCCCGACGCGAAGGACCCGGAAGGCAAGCGTATCTATTTCTTGCGCAGTTTGCCGCGCGATCCTTTATTCCCAGATAACTCTGCACCTGCCGACCAGACGTGGGGTCTGCGTAGCTATGCAAGCCCGGCCTCGGCGCCAGTTCCTGGCGATGACGTCTACGACATTCATTCGCTGCACCGGGGCACTGGCCTGAATGGTGTGGCTTACTCGCAATGGTAAGTTTCGTGAAAATTCCTGCCAGTCGCCGTTTCTCCGCCTCAGGTTTCACGCTCATCGAACTGCTGGTCGTCATGGCCATCATCGCGACGCTGTTGGCTATCGCGGTGCCGCGTTATTTCCTGAGTCTGGAGCGAGCAAAAGAGGCCACGTTGCGACAGGATTTGGCTGTGATGCGGGACGCCATAGACAAGTATTCCGGCGACACGGGTCATTTTCCTGCTGCCCTCCCCGAATTGGTTGAGAAGCGTTACCTTCGTGCCTTGCCCGAGGACCCCATTACCAAGTCGGTGGACACTTGGACCACCACGGCGAGCGGTGACGCGGATGCGCCGGGAATTACCGATGTCCATAGTGGTGCCGAAGGCAATGCGACGGACGGCCGTCCTTATGCCGAGCTCTGAAACGCCGCTCGCCCCGGCGGCTCACTTTCCGGGCCCGGAACCGCTGGTTGGTCGGCGGGCGCAACGTGGGTTTACCTATCTAGGATTGCTGTTCGCCTTGGCCTTGCTGGGTCTGGCATTAGGTGCGGCTGGCACCGTGTGGTCGGTAGTGCGGCAACGCGACCGCGAGCAGCAACTACTCTGGACGGGCGCCGAGATTCGTCGTGCTATCGGCCATTACTACCACAGCGCTCCAGGTGGCTTGCACGCTTACCCGCGCTCACTGCAAGACCTGACAGATGACAATCGCGGTCCAGTCGTGGTCCGTCATCTGCGCCGGGCTTACCGAGACCCGATGACTCCCGATGGTGAGTGGGAACTCATTCGCGGCAGCGATGGCGGCCTCACGGGGGTGGCTAGCAAAGCCAAAGGGCAGCCGATGAAGCAGAAGGGCTTCAGTGATGCGAACCTCGCCTTCGAGGATGCTGACTGCTATTGCGATTGGCGCTTCGTGTTCGTCTCCGAGATGCAGCAAGCTCCGGGCAGAGTTGCCGCGCCGGCCAAGCCGGCGGTATTGCAGTTGGGGCGCCGCGAATAAGGGCGGAGACCGGAAGGTCCGCAGGCCCGGCGCTGAGCCGATTAGGCGCTTTACCCTGAGCCGATTAGGCGCTGCGTGCCAGCAATGCGTCGACTTTTTCCATGAGCTGCGAGCGGTCGAAGGGCTTGGTCATGACCGCGTCTGCTCCAGAGCGTTCGGCTGCTGCCAAATACGCGCTGGTGGTGATCGCTTCCGGCTTATAGGCCTGTGGCTCGAAATTGCCACCACCCGAAATGGCGAGAATACGCACTCCGGGATTGGCTTGCCGAATGGCGGTCACTGCATCGATGCCGTTCATCTTCGGCATGATGATGTCCGTGATGATGAGATCGGGTACGTTCAAGGCGCAGGCAGCCACACCTGCCGCTCCGTCGCCGGCTTCCGTAATCTCGTGGCCGAACTTCTCGAGGATGCGTCGCAGGGCGCGGCGCACGCTGGGTTCGTCGTCGATGATGAGAATGCGGCTCATATTCCTGCTCCTTGCTGCGACGGGGGTGCCGCTGCAGAATCTTCTGCCAAGGGGAAGCGCACGATGAACGTGCTGCCGACCCCGGCGGTGCTTTCCACCGTAATGGTACCCCGTAACGACTCAATGATACCGTGAACTACGGGTAAACCGAGACCTGTTCCCTCACCGACCGGGCGCGTGGTGAAGAAAGGTTCAAAAATACGTGCCGCCACCTCGGCAGTCATGCCATGGCCTTCATCGGAGACCGAGAGATTCGCCCGCTCGAGCCCGTTGGGACCTGGGCCTACCCAAGTGCGTACCAGCAGGGTGCCGCCACGTTCGCGCATGGCCTGACGGGCATTGGTGCAGAGGTTCATGATGACCTGTCCCAACAAGGCTGCGTTGCCCACGATGGGGAGCGGCGAACTGCCATAATCTTCAACGACCTCTAGTTGCGCAGGCATCAGGGCCCGTAACAGGCCGACGGTATCGCCTACGGCAGTTCTCAGGTCGATGGTTTCGCGTTCGCCATCATCCATATGTCTGGCGAACATGAGAATTTGCCGCACCACCGCTCGCGCCCGCTGCGCGGACTGGTATGCCGCCTGCAGATCCTCGCGGATGGGACTGTCTTCGGGTAGCTCGTCGATGGCCGATTCCGTGTAGAGGAGGATGGGCACTAGTACGTTGTTGAATTCGTGGGCGATACCACCTGCCAAAGTGCCTAGTTCGCGCAGCTTTTGCTGTTGGCGCAGTTGTTGCTCCAGTTTCAAGCGCGTTTGTTCGCTGGATTCGCGTTCGGCAATCTCGCGCAGTAGTTGGATATTCGCAGTGGCCAGGCGGTCACGCATCAACTCGAGGTCCTGCGCCAGTTCACGGACTTCATGCAGGGTACTGCTGGTCGCCAAAGGCTGGTCGAAAGCTCCCCCGGATACCCTTCGCGACGCTTCGCGTAGCTCGTTCAAAGGACGGGTCAAGCGGCGGACGAGTAGCACGGCGCCGAGTGTGGAAACCAATAGATAGGCCGCTAGTACGTACCAGATGCGGATACGGGCATTTTCTCCCGCTTCCAGAACTGAACGTTCGTCGAAACCAAGGCGTAGCGTTTCGGTGCGCCCACCGATGCGTAGCGATTTCGACAGGTAGTAGACCTCGTCGTTGCCGGAACGGATAGCGAAGTCATCGCCATGAAAGCTCAGACCATCGTTCTCGACGGCACGGCTGACGGTTTTGGTCTCGCCCTCGATTTCCGCATAGAGGGCGTGGCCGGAAAGCACGATGCCATCCAGTACGTTCTGGCGTTCGTTGGCGTCCATCTTGTCGCCTTCCCGCTCGAGTTGATCGCCAATGAAGTTGGCGTAGGAACCCACTTCGTTGATGAAGACGCGGCCTTCGCCCTCTTCGACGATCTTCAGCAGGCCGAAAAACAGGGGCGGCAGGAGTAGGAAGTGGACGGCGAGGACGCCGACCAAAACGCGTCCACCGAGGGTGTCAGTCAGCCGCGCCATAACAACCTCACGATACGCAAGTCGCTGCGCCCGGCCATCTGGTCGGCCCATAAGCAGCCGACCGCCCGGCGGTCCTCACGGATGGTGCCGATGACTTGGGCAGGGCTGTCGGTGACGGTGGGGGGTGCGCGTCCCTGCTTGACCGCCATGAGGAGTAGGCGGCGCTCGTACTGCGCCGCCGACATCCCGATGACGCTTTGCAGGAAGGCACTTTCGAGAGTGTCGTCGCCCACCAGACGAACGGCATAGAGTTGCTGGCTCCCGGCGGTGACGGTGAAGCCCATGAATAGTTTGCGTACGGTGAGAGAGTCCATCTCCGTCACCGGACTGTCGCTGCGCACGACCAGCACCAAGTCCCGCGCGTCGGCGGTAACCGTGGTCAGCAGAAGCAGGAGGGCAAGCAGCCGACGCATCAGTGAAACACCGCGCTCCATTGCAGGCGCAGTTCCATGTAGCGTTCGCCGTTGGACGTGGCGCTGCCGGTTTCTAGGCTAAGAGCATGGTTGCTGCCGGATTCATACCGCAGGCCCACCACGCTTCGTCCATTGACGAAGTCGGGGAAGGTGGCGAAATAGCGGCTGTCATCCGTCCCTAGGGTCGACTCGTGCCGCACATAGCCCATCCAGTCTTCGCGCAAGCGGTATTCACCGTGCAAGAACCAGGAAGTAGCGTACTCGGCATCCACATGTTGGTCGTAGTCGAAGCGGGTTCGTATGCGATAAACGGAGCCGAGCCAGCGCGCCTCGCCTACACGGACGTCGCCGTAGAGGCCGATGGTGGTCAGGTCGACATGGTCGAGGCTCTCTATGCCGGACCCGCGTGCCTGCAGTCCGCTGAATCCACTCATGACGCCGAAGGCTTGCTCGCCGATACCATCCGGCAGCACATCGATGCGCAGAGCGAAGGCAGGGTGCCGCACGCCGTTATGCCAGTGGATGACGTCGAAGGGCTCTAGTGTTCCGGATTCGATGGCGGGTGCGTAGCCGGCACTGGTGGCTAGGCGCACGGTCGTGCCATTCGCCAAGCTACGCTCTGTTTCCAGCAAGATGCCACCGACATGCTGGGTGAGAACGCCACCCTCGTCTTCCCAGTTTTCGATGGCTGGGCGGGTAATGCTGTTTTGCAGATATTGGCCGTGGTGGAATTCGGTATTCCAGTAACTGCTCGGCTGGTGCACCCGTCCGACCCAGATGACTGTGCCTGGACGGAGTTGGAGGCCGAACTGGAACCGTTCGACTTCGGCATGGTCGGCGCCGACTACCGCCTCTGTCAGAAAGCGGAAGGGCCCATGCCCATAAGTCGCGAGCAACGCGCCTTCCAACTTGCCGGCCTTGCCAAGGTTTTCCCCCGTGGCGGCGCTGCCAAGTTGGTCGTAGTTCGCGGTGAGGAAACCGAACAGATTCAGCCCTGGGTCCACCTGGCTGTGGTTGTGGTGGGGTGGCTCATCGTTAGGGCCTTCATTGGGCTGCTGCTCGCCCGTCGCGGTGGCGGTCGGCGGCAGGATGGAGGCGGCGTCTTCCCCGAGCGCTGCCATGGGGAAGGCGAGCCAAGCAGCCAAGAGCACTGGCCAGGCGGAGTGACGGGCCTTGGGCATCAGTGGGCCGGTTGCCGAGGTGGACTGCGCGGGGGTGCCGGGTCCTGTGTGGGGGCAGAGTTTCATGGCGCGCAGTGTAGTGGTTGGGTCTTATGTCGAAACGTGCAGCAGTGCTCAACCCCATCGGTTTAGACCCAAAACGAGCGTAAACACTTGGCATTTGTGTCGGGTAGTCGGCAGTTTTGGGTGCTCCGCCTTGGTGCGCCAGCGCTTTTCGGGTGCGCTACGGTGGTGCTTGTGGGTGCGTGATTCGCTGCTGTTTCAGCGAGGCGTGGCCGGTTTCGCCGGGTTTTTCGCGAAAACCACGGGTTGGCACGCTGGATGCATTGCAAAACAGCAGGAACGCAGACGGTCTGCGCTTTCCAGCCAACGAGCGGCTACCGTGCCGCGCTGAAAACGTCTGCCGCCTGATGCTTTTTTGCCACAAGGCGCCATTTTTCCGCTGTTTCTAAGGAGAAGAGGCGGTGTTGGCGTGGTCTTCTTGCTACAATTTAATCCACAAGTCTTTTATGCAGGAGTTTTTCCATGTCGATTTCCCTTCGTAAGTCGGCCATTGCCGGCGCTGTCGCGTTCGCCCTGCTGGGTGCTACCGGTCAGGCTGCTGCCTCGGACCTCACCGCCACGCTCACGGCTGCCAACGAATACGATTTCCGTGGCATCTCGCAGTCCGCCAAAGATCCCGCCATCCAGTTGTCGCTCGACTTTGTCACGGAGAGTGGCTTCAGCGGTGGTATCTGGGGCTCCAATATCGACTATGGCCCGGACGCGAGCGAAGACCGCGAAGTGGATCTCTATGCCGGTTATACGAAGGCCATCAACGACGATTTGTCGTTCACGGTCAACGCCGTTTACTACACCTACTACGGTGACGGCGATTTCGACTACCCCGAGTACAACGTTGGCTTGAACTACAAGGGCCTGAGCACCAAGCTCTGGTATAGCGATACCTACGCCAAGAGCGGGGACTCCGCCTACTACCTCGAGGCTGCCTACGCCCATGAGCTGCCGGCCGGCTTCACGCTCACGGCGCACGTTGGCTTTTCGCGTGGCGATTACTGGAAGAACGCCGTGGAAGGTGTGAACAGCGAATACGACGACTACACCCTCGGTGTGTCGCGTGCGTTTGGTCCGGTCACTGCCTCGTTGAAGTACTCGGTGGTGAGCACGGATGCCGCTGCCCGTACCCACGACCGCGTGTTCAACAACGAAAACCGCATCCTGTTCCAGCTGGCCACCACGTTCCCGTGGTCCAAGGACTGACCTTCAGCGAACGGGGTTTCGGCTCCGTTCTCGGCCCGGCTCCGGCCGGGCACTGAAAGTAAAAAGGCGGAGGGGCAACCCTCCGCCTATTTTATTGGGCGCCAACAAAGCGCCTGGCCGCTAGCCGCTTCCCCTGCGGGAAGCGGAGCCGGCGTTGCCTTACACCGTCTGCAGCACTTCGCGCAGCGTGCCGAACAGCTGGTCGATGTGCGACTTCTCGATGATGAGCGGCGGCGACATGGCGATGATGTCGCCCGTGGTGCGCACCAGTTGGCCCTTCGCGAAGCACTTGAGGAAGGCGTCGTAGGCCCGCGCCGTGGGCTTGCCCGGGATGGGGGCCAGCTCGATGCCGCAGATGAGGCCGTAGTTGCGAATGTCGATGACTGCCGGCAGGCCCTTGAGTGAATGCGCGCCGTCTTCCCAGTACTGGGCCATTTCCTTGGCGCGCGTCAGCAGGCCGTCACGCTCGTAGATGTGCAGCGTGGCGAGTGCCGCGGCGCAGGCTACCGGGTGCGCCGAGTAGGTGTAGCCGTGAAACAGGTCGATGGCCGCTTCCGGACCCTGCATGAAGGCGTCGTAGATGCCCTGCTTCACGATCACCGCGCCCATGGGCAGCGCGCCGTTCGTAAGGCCCTTGGCACAGACGATGATGTCCGGCGTGACGCCGAATTCCTGCGCAGCGAACGGCGAGCCGGTGCGACCGAAGCCGGTGATGACTTCGTCGAAAATGAGCAGGATGCCGTGACGGTCGCAGGCCTCGCGCAGACGCTTCAGGTAGCCCTCGGGCGGCAACACCACGCCGGTGCTGCCGGCAATGGGCTCGACGATGACGGCGGCGATGTTTGAAGCATCGTGCAGGGCGACGAGGCGGTCGAGTTCATCCGCCAGATGCGCGCCCCACTTCGGCAGGCCACGGCTGAACGCGGCTTCCGACAGATTGAAGGTGTGTGGGAGGTGGTCCACACCAGGTAACTGCGCGCCATAGAACTTGCGGTTGTTCACCATGCCGCCGACGGAGATGCCGCCGAAGCCCACGCCGTGGTAGCCGCGTTCGCGCCCGATGAGGCGGGTACGCGTGCCTTCACCGCGCACGCGGTGGTAGGCCAGCGCAATCTTCAGTGCCGTGTCCACGGCCTCGCTGCCGGAGTTCACAAAGAACGCGTGGTTCATGCCTTCCGGCGCGAGCTTCACCAGCGCATTGGCGGCCTGGAAGCCGAGTGGGTGGCCCATCTGGAACGGCGGCGCGTAGTCCATCTCGGCAATCTGCGCGGCGACGGCTTCGCTGATTTCCTTCCGGCCATGCCCGGCATTCACGCACCACAGGCCAGCGACGCCGTCGAGAATCTCGCGGCCGTCCTGGGTCCAGTAGTGCATGCCGCTGCTTTTGGCCAGCAGGCGCGGGGCGGCCTTGTACTGGCGGTTGGCGGTGAAGGGCATCCACAGCGCCTCCATGTCCTGACGGGACAGAGGCTGCTTGGCAAGTTCGATGGGATTGGCGCTCATGGCGGAGTCCTTGGAAAGCGGGGCGCTGGGGGCCGGTGAGAGGGAAGGCTATGGGGTGAATGATAAGAAAAATTGACACCCAGTGCGACTTTCTGACAAAAAAGGCGTTCGGTGTTTAAAATCATCAACGGTTTGTTCAAATTTTTCTGGCGCGAGGTTTGGCCGTGGGCATTCATTCATGAGCATTGATGTGGGAGCCCATCTGCGGGCAGTCCGCCAGATGTATGGCCTTTCCCAACGGGAACTGGCCAAACGCGCCGGGGTGACCAACGGCATGATTTCGCTCATCGAGCAGAACCGGGTCAGCCCTTCCGTCAGTTCCTTGAAAAAGGTACTGGATGGCATCCCCATGTCGCTGTCCGAGTTTTTCACGCTGGACTTGGCGCAGGCGCCGCAGGTGTTCTTCGGTAGCGACGAACTGACGAACCTCGGCAGCGACGACGTATCGCTGCGCCTCGTGGCAGCGCGGCGGCCTAACCGAGCCATGTCCATCCTGCACGAGTGCTATGCGCCCGGCGCCGATACCGGCGAGGAAATGCTCACCCACAAGGGCGAGGAGGGCGGCGTGGTGGTACGCGGCACCATGGAACTGACCGTGGGCGGCAGCAGTCGCGTGCTGCAACCCGGCGAGGCTTACTACTTTTCCAGTTCCGTGCCGCACCGCTTCCGGAACCCGGGGCGCGAAGAGTGCGAGATCATCTCGGCGAGCACACCGCCTACGTTCTAGGTGGGTTGGCACTTGGGCGCACCCGCCAACGTCGCCAACGCTTTTGGCACGTCGGTTTTCCGTTAGTGGCCCCTAGCCGTTACCATGGCGCCAGTTTTTCCTGAGGCCCCTGTCATGCCCCGTCACCTTACTGTCGCCGCCACACAGTTCGCCTGTTCCTGGGACCGTGCTGCCAATCTGGCGGCTGCCGAACGCGTCGTTCGTGCTGCTGCCGCGCAGGGTGCGCAGGTCATTCTGGTGCAGGAACTGTTCGAGACGCCGTATTTCTGCGTGGACCACCGCTACGACTACCAC
Organism: Janthinobacterium lividum; assembly: GCA_943327025.2. GTDB lineage: Bacteria > Pseudomonadota > Gammaproteobacteria > Steroidobacterales > Steroidobacteraceae > CAIOHZ01. Next base: position 1,112 of record CALPVO020000031.1, on the reverse strand, counting down.
GCTCTGGCGGTGCCGCTGGCGGAGAACCCGGCGCTAGCCCTGCTGTGCCGGCTGGCGGCGGAGTTGCAGGTGGTGCTGCCGGTGTCGGTTTACGAGCGCGACGGCAACAGCCTCTACAACACGCTGGTGATGGTGGATGCCGGTGGCGCCGTGTTGGGGCACTACCGCAAGGCGCACATTCCCGAGAGCCCGGGTTACCACGAGAAGTTCTACTTCGCTCCTGGCGACACGGGCTTCAAGGTGTGGGACACGCGCTTCGCGCGCATTGGCGCCGCGGTGTGCTGGGACCAATGGTTCCCGGAGCCGGCGCGCGTCATGGCCTTGCACGGTGCCGAACTGCTGCTGTACCCCACGGCCATCGGTAGTGAGCCACAAGACCCAACGCTCGACAGCAAGGACCACTGGACGCGCACGATGCAGGGCCATGCTGCGGCCAACATGGTGCCGTTGGTCGCCAGCAACCGCATCGGCCGCGAAGACGGTCAGCAGAACGGTATTACCTTCTACGGCTCCAGTTTTATTGCGGACCACACCGGGGCGCTGGTGCAAGTGGCGGACCGCGTCAGCGAAGGCGTGCTGGTGCACACCTTCGACCTCGACGCCACGCGCGACTACCGCCGCAACTGGGGCGTCTACCGCGACCGCCGCCCGGAGCTCTATACCGCGCTCACTACGCTGGACGGACACACCCGGCCGGTGCAGGGGTAGGAGGCAGCTCGCTGCCGATATCCATGCTTGACCAAGGCTATGTTTGCGTCGACCTGGAGACGACGGGCGGCAATGCGCTGTACAGCCGCATCATCGAAGTCGGCTTGGTGGCGGTGGCGCCTGATGGGCGCACCGAGACCTTCAGTTCGCTGGTCAACCCGGGTTGCCGCATTCCGTCGCACATCGAATCGTTCACCGGCATCACGAACGAAGCGGTGGTAGATGCGCCGCCGTTCGAGCAGATAGCCAATGAAGTGATGGCGTGGTTGCAGGGCCGCTTGTTCGTGGCCCACAACGCGCGCTTCGACTATGGTTTTCTTCGTGCCGAATTCCGTCGGGTGGGCCTGCGCTTGCAAGTGCCGGTGCTGTGTACGGTGAAGTTGTCGCGCCGCTTGTTTCCCGGG
>CALPVO020000030.1 GCA_943327025.2 Janthinobacterium lividum | reverse complement strand
GCTACGCATGCTGGCGGTGGCCAAGCTGCGTGGTAGTTGGCATTCCAACGAACTGCGTCAGTACCACATTGACGACGACGGGGTGCAGTTGGAAGAGGCCCTAGGCAGTTACGACGGCTTGCTGGGTGGGCGGCCTAATCAACGGGCGCACGCCCTCTCCGTCGTCGCGGGGTCATAGGCGCCGTCTAGCCGACCAAGTGTTGGCCCGGCGCGGTTAAACCAACACTTCGACCAAGGCCGGACCGGTGGCAGCGAACGCGGTCAGCAGCGCCGCGTCCAAGTCCTCCGGTCGGGTAACGCGTTGCGCAGGCACGCCAAAGCCCGTGGCCAACTGCACGAAATCAAGCGCCGGCAAGGCGATGCCCTCCGCCGCTGGCAAACCGAACAACTGGGCGAACTCCAGCAGCGAGGCATAACTGCCGTTACGCACGATGACCACCGTGAGCGGCACCTGCCACTGCGCAGCCGTCCAAAGCGCTTGAATGGAATACAGGCTGGACCCATCGCCCATCAGCGCCAAGGTCCGCTGCTGCGGCCTCGCCAGCGCCACCCCGACAGCTGCCGGCAACCCATGGCCTAGCCCGCCGCTCGCGCAGGTAAAGAAGCCATCCTCGCGGTCCACCGGCAAGTAGCGTTGCATCAACGAGCGGCTGCTCGGTGCTTCTTCAACCAAGAGCGAATCCGCCGGACGCAGGGCCGCAAGGCGCGACATCAACCAAGCCACCCCCACGCCGGCACCCGCCACCGCAGGCGCAGGTAGAGGTGCCGCACCACGCCCCTGCCCTGGCGCACGGGCAGCCACCGCCAACGGCGACGCCAGCAACTCCTGAATGGCTGGCTGCAAACTGGTAACAATGGCCGTACCGACAGCGGCCCAAGCGGCCTGTCCCGGGTGATCGCCCAACTGGAACAAAGTGGCCCCGACAGGAATGAACGGACCGGAACCGGCCATGTGGTAAGTGAACACGGGCGCACCGAACACGACAATGAGGTCGTGCCCGGCAAGGCAAGCCGCCACGGACTCGCGACTGTTGGGCAGGAACCCGGCGAACAGCCGATGGCTTTCCGGAAAAGCGGCGCGAGCCGTGCGCGGGGCGGTCCAAACCGGTGCCTCATGCTGTTCAGCCAAGCGGGTCAGCGCCGCATAGGCACCGTCCCGCGACACACCACTTCCCGCCACGAAGACCGGGCGCGCCGCAGCGGCCAATGCCGCCGCCAGCAGCGCCAGCAGCGCCGCGTCACCGCGCACGCTACGCGATACCGTCCGCTCCGGAACCGGTTCCGCGGGTTGCTCCCAGTCATCAGCGGGAATGGATACGAACGTGGGCCCACAGGGTGCTTGCTCGGCAATGTAGCGCGCGCGCGCAATGGCCGCAGGCACATCCGCCGCGGTAGCCGGCTCTACCGACCACTTCACGTAGGGCTTCGGGAACTGCGCGGCGTCTTCAGCGAACAGGAACGGCTCCATACCGAGCATGGAACGCACTTGCTGCCCGGCCGTAATGACCAGAGGCGTTTGGTTACGGTAGGCGGTGTAGAGGTTGCCAAGCGCATGCCCCACACCCGCTGCGGAATGCAGGTTCACGAAGGCGGCACGGCCAGTCGCCTGGGCAAAGCCATCGGCCATACCCACCACCAGCGACTCTTGCAGTGCCGTGACGTAGCGGAAATCCGCGGGAAAATCACGGAACAGCGGCAACTCGGTGGAACCAGGGTTGCCGAACACTGCTGTCATGTCAGAGCGGCGGAGAAAATCGATGACCGCTTCGCGGACCGTGAGCGAAGACTGGGGAGTGGACACGCGGCAGAACTCCAGAGGGAAAGCCGCGACAGCTTAAGCTATGCGCTGAGCGCCGGGTATCGCCCGTGGACCGACCACACGCCTCGCGTGAGCCAGACGCCTGCGCTTACACCAGTTGCAGCACGGCCTCAGCGACCCCGTAGCCGATAGCGGCACCCGCCAGCACATCAGTGGGGTAGTGCAACCCGAGAATGACGCGGGAAGCCGCCACCAGCAGCGCGAACGGTACCAGCACGCCAGCCAGCGCCGGGAACGCCGTCACAGCCACCGTGGTGAAGCCCACAGCGTGTAGCGTGTGCCCGGAGGGAAAGCTGTAGCGGTCGAGCGGCGGCATGGCGCAGTCGATGCCAATGAGACCAATATACGGGCGCTCGCGAACCAATCGATGCTTGAGCAGCTTGTAGATACCCAGCCCGACCGCACCTACAACGGCGAGCCACAAGCTAGTGAAGAGTCCCGTGGCCCCCTGCCAGAGCGGCAGCACCACCATCAAGGCATACCAGAACACCCCGTCACCTAAGCGGCTCACGGCGCGGAACAGATTGCGTACCGCCCGGCGACGCGCGGCGGCATTCGCTAGCAGGCACAAGCGGCGTTCCGCTTGGTCGGCGCGAAGAAACAGCGTGGAGTTGCTCATGCATGTGTCCTGTATTGCGCACTGGCACTGGTGGAGTTCGACCGCAGCGCCCCACTCTGGCTCGAATGATTGGCGATGACTTGTTCGTAAAGCTCGACGAGCCGCGCAGCCATCGCGGCGGAAGCCCAACGCTGCGCGTCCGCAGCCGCCAGCGGCGAAAGTGCCGCGCGACGCGCGGGGTTGAGCAGCACCTCGGCCACTGCCGCCGCGAAGACCTGCTCGTCCTCGGGTACCACCACCGCACCGGCGGCGCCGGTGAGCACGTCGACAGTTCCCATTACGGCGGTGGATACCACCGGTGTTCCCTGCGCCATCGCTTCCAGCAGCACCAAGCCTTGCGTCTCGGTACGGGAAGCGAACACGAACACGTCGGCAGCGCGGTAGCAGTCGCGCAAGGTCGTGTGGCGATCCATGTAGCCGACAAACAGCACGTTCGCCTCCAGCCCGAGGCTGGTCACGAGACGGCGCAGATGTTCTTGCGCCGGGCCCTCGCCGGCAATGACCAACAAAGCATCCGCACACTTGGCCCGCAGGGCGCCGAGCATGCGCACCAAGAAATCGATGTTCTTTTCATGGGCCACGCGCCCCACGAACAGGGCCAGCGGACGCTCCGCGGGAATGCCGTGAAGTGCGCGGAAGCGTGAGCCATCGCCCACCGTGTACGACTCGGGCGGCAGACCAGTAGGCAGTATCTCGATCGGCGTCTTGACGCCGTACTCGCGCAGCGCGTCGGCCATCTGGCGGGACGGCGAAATGAGCTGGGCCACCTGGTGGCACTGCGAAACCGTCACGCGGCGCGCAAAGCGACGGGTCAACATCGACGGTAATGCCGGCACATAGTGATGCAGGTAGTGCTCGAAGTAAGTGTGATAACTCTCCACCACCGGCACACCGAGGTGGCGCGCAATACGGAGCCCTGCGTAGTGCGCCGCGAATGGCGTCTGTACGTGCACGATGTCGATTTCGCCCGGCTCAAGTGCCTTACCCCATTGGCGCAGCGCGCGCATGGACAGCAGGCGGTCTTCCGGATCACGTGGGATGCGGCGCGACGGCAGACGAAACAGTTCATCGTCGTCAGCGGCGGCAGTGGGGTATTCCGGGGCTACCAGCAGACAACGGTGCCCAGCGGCCATCAGGTCACTTCGATAGGTCTGAATGGACGTGGAAACCCCATTCACACGCGGGAAGTAAACATCCGAGACCATCAGGATCTGCATCAAGCAACGCTCCAGCCCATCGTCCCGGAACGGTAGATTGGACATCGCGCGTTGCGCAGGCATGGCAGTAGGGTTGCAATCGTGTGACAAGGTATGCTGGTGCTACCCGTCCTTACCCGTCCGTGGAGCCGCCCATGACCACCCGCAGCCTCGAAGAACGCGTCCGTGAACTCGAGGACCGTACCGCCATTGCAGAACTGGTCGCCCGCTATGGCTTGGTGATGGACAACCGGGACATGGACGCCATGCCAGGGCTATTCACGGCCGATGTCCACATCCGCTCGGGGGATGGCGTCATGGACTGCCGAGGCCGCGAAACCGTGGTGGAACTGTTCCGCGGCCGGTTCAAGGTGCTCGGGCCCTCGAACCACTTCACGCACGACCGTATCGTTACCTTCAACCCGAACAACCCGGATGAAGCCAGCGGCATCGTGTTGTCGCACGCAGAGATGAACCGACTGGGCCAGCCCATGCTCACCGCCATCCGCTACCACGACGAGTATCGACGCGAGGACGGCCAATGGCGTTTCGCTGCGCGCGTGTTGAACATGTTCTATTACGTGCCCACGGACCAGTATCTGGACGTGTTTCGCCCGGAAGGCCTCGCCACGCGCAACCGCGCTTATGCAACGCCGACTGCAGCAGATTGGCCCGAGAGCTTGGACACGTGGCAGGCGTACTACGGCAAGTAGCCCGCGACTGAATGTCGCGGCAGTGCGCTAGCCGCGCGCTGCAGCCTCGCGCCGACCCATCGCCAAGGCTTCGAGCACCGCCAAGGGCTCGGCGCCCGTGAACAAGTCGCCCACTTCCAGTGGCAGGCGACGGCACCAGTTCGGATGCTCGCGGTCCGTCCCCGGCACGTTCACCGGGTCCACTTCCATGGCCAGGTCTTCGACTTGCACCGCTGCCAAGGCACTACGAGTACGCCCCAGAAACCGGTGCAGGGCTGCGTTCAGATCAGGGGTGAAGGGACCAGCACCGTCCACGGGCCAAGCGGGCGCGATGCCTTCAGCCCGCAGGGCCTCCAGGAAGCGCCACTTGTCGACGCCACGGTCCCAGCGCAAGGCGTCGCGCACTGCGTCACTGGGGTAGAGCCGCAGGCGGTCGCGCAAGTCGATGTCCTCGGCCTCCCACCACCCACGTAGCGTCGGCAGGTCGTGGGTGGAAAGCACCGCGAGCGCCCCGGCCTGATAGTCACGTGGGGCACGGAAAGCCTCCGCATCGGCGCGCTCGAACAAGGCAACCTTGTAGCTATGCACCGCTCGCGCTGGCAAGGTGACGCGGATAGCCTCGGGAACCGTCCCCAAGTCCTCGCCCACAATGAGGCATTGCCGCGCGCAGCTTTCTTCGGCCAACACATCCAGCAACAGTTCCAGCGGGTAATGCACGTAACCGCCTTCTGTGGCCTTGTAGCCGCGCGGTACCCACCACTGCCGGAACAGCGCCATCACATGGTCGATGCGCAGTGCGCCGAAGTAGCGCAGGTTGTTGCGAATGAGCGCCCGAAACGAAGCCCCAGCAGTAGCTGCCAATACTTCGGGGGACTGCGGCGGAATACCCCAGTCCTGCCCCAGCAGAGCCAGCGAATCCGGCGGCGCACCAATGCCAGCACCAAGGCAATAGGTCGCGGCGTCGGCCCAGGTTTCAGCACCTCCGGGGTTAACCCCCACCGCGTAGTCGCCATAAACACCTACGGCCATGCCCAGGTCGCGTGCCAGTTCCTGCGCTTCGGCCAACTGCGCCTGCGCCACCCACTGCAGCCAGGCGTAGAACTCCACTTCCACCGCGTTCTCTAAAGCGAATTCGCGCACTGCACTGCCGCGGGCATCCCGGAACTGCGCGGGCCACGAATCCCAACCCCAGTGCGTCGGGTCCAAGGTGCGCATATGGGTCTGCAGCGCATCGAAGGTGGCCTGCAACTGCAGCGACTCACCCTCCTCCCTCACGTACTGCAGAAAGGCGTTGCCCAGCGCACTGCCTTGCGCCAACTGCTGCTGACGAAAGGCTTCATGCAGCAGACGCAGCACCGGCAACTTCAAAGCCATGACGCCGGCCGCGTCGGCATAACGTAGCGCCCGCAAGCGCGCTAACTCGCTCTGAAACCAAGCCGATGCTGTCAGCGCCTGCACCTCGGCTTGGGTGGCATAGCCCACCACCCGCGCCACGTCGATCATGGCGACCGACAGATAGTGACGGCTCGAGGGACTGTAGGGACTGACATGCGCCGGGTCCGCCGGAAACAAGGCATGCAACGGGTTCAGGCCGATGAAGGCCGCTCCGGCACCCGCGGCGTGGCGGACGAGTTCACGCAAGGTGCCAAAATCGCCAAGCCCCCAATCACCGCTACTCCGCAGGGAATAGAGCTGCGCGGTAACCCCCCACCACTTGGCGCCCGCCACCAACTCGGCGGGCACATGACAGCGCAAGGCGTTGGCGGCCGGTAGCGCGATGTGGCCAGGGATGGCAGGCGCATTTACCGGCGGCTGAGCCGTTCCTACTTCCACCCCTAGGGCTGCCAACAGCCCTTGCAGCGCCGAATCCGTCAGCGACTGCTGCTCACCACACCAATTGGTATAGGTATCACCGATACCGTGGGCGTGAGCAAGACGAACGAGGTCTTGGCGGGTCATGGGAACATCATCCTCTCGAAAAGCAAAGACTGGTGCGGCAACAGCTGCAGAGATTCGTGGGGACCCGGCAGGTCTTCTGGACCCTCACCAGGCAACAGGCGCGCGCTGTCCAGCAATACACGCCACAGCGCCTCGCGACAGCGGCGCGGCAAACAGAACTGCACCGCCATATCCGTGGGGTTCAGCAACCACAGGAGGTCGCGGCCATCCATGGAAACCGAACGGAGGACCCCTAGCACGGCCGTACCTGCTTGCCAGTCGCCGGCAGCCATCTCGTGCCCGGCCGGGTGGAGCCAAGTGATGTCGCAGTTCCGGCCACCACGACGCGTACCCTTCAGGTAACGGTCACTGCGTAACTCCGGCCGCTCGCGACGCAGTCGCGCCAACGCCGCGGTGAATGCCACGAGAGCGGTATCAGCACGTTCCCAGTCCAACCAGGACAATGCATTGTCCTGGCAGTAGGCGTTGTTGTTGCCCTGTTGGGTACGGCCCAGCTCATCGCCGCCCTGCAACATGGGCGTACCCAGCGAGAGAAACAGCGACATGAGGAAGTTGCGCTGCTGCCGTGCACGACGCTGCAACACGTGTGGCTCGCGGCTTTCCCCCTCGGCACCGCAATTCCAAGCGAGGTTATGACCATGACCATCGCGGTTTGCTTCCAGATTCGCCTCGTTGTGCCGCTGCTCGTAACTCACCAAGTCACGCAAGGTGAACCCGTCATGCGAGGTGATGAAGTTCACCGAAGCCCAAGGGAGCCGGCCACGTCCGCGGAACAAGTCGGCGGAACCCGCGATGCGCTCGGCGAACTGTCCCAACAAAGCGGCATCGCGTTGACCATCGCCGCGCCAGAAACCACGCAAGGTGTCCCGATAGCGGTCGTTCCACTCGGCCCAGCCGTCAGGAAATGCCCCCAACTGATAGCCACCCGGACCCATGTCCCACGGCTCGGCAATCCACTTCACGAAGGTGAAGGCCGGGTCCGATTGCAGCAAAGCAAAGAACGGATGCCGCGGTTCGAAGCCGTGCCGGCCGCGCCCTAGCGTAGTGGCCAAGTCAAAGCGGAAGCCATCGACCCCCATCACCTCCACCCACCAGCGCAAACAGTCCACCACCATCGTCCGCGTGGCGAGCGTGGACAAGTCGACGGCGTTGCCGCAACCCGTGAGGTTGTCATAGCGACTGGAGTCAGCGGGCAGCCGATGGTAAGAACCAAGTTCATCAAGACCACGCCACGAAAGCACCGGCCCGTCCTGTCCGCCCTCGCAAGTGTGGTTGAAGACCACATCCAGAATGACCTCGAGGCCCGCTGCATGCACCGCGCGCACCATCTCGCGGAATTCGGTAACGGGGTCCTCCACGGCATAGTCCGCGGCCGGCGCGAACCAGGCCAAGGGGTTGTAGCCCCAGTAATTCGGCAGCCCTTTCTCGCGCAGAAAGGCTTCGCGCCGGAAGCATTGCACCGGCAGCAATTCGATGGCTGTCGCGCCGACTGCTTTCAGGTGTTCAAGGACCGCCGGCACGGTCAGCCCCAAGTACTTGCCACGCCATTCGGGTGGCACCGCCGGGTGCAACTGCGTGTAACCCTTGACGTGAATCTCGTGGATGACCGTTTCGCTCCACGGCACCGCGGGACGCTTGTCACGCAGACGCAATAGCGCCGTATCCACGACTCGTGCCCGCGGATTGCCGTCTGCGTCGATGACCCGCCGCGAGTAAGGTTCGATGAGAGCCGGGCCGTCGATGGTCGTGGAGACGGTGTAGTCGAGGCCCGGGGTGCCGAGCGGTGCCGGCAGGAAGGCGTGGAATACGTCTCCTTCACGCCCCGGAAACGGCCAGCGCGCCACCACCTCGCCATCAGCGGAATGCACAGCCAACCAGAGGGCCGCTGCGGCAGGAGCGTGTACAGCGAAGTTCACCCCAGCGCGCGCCACTCCATAGGCCGTCTCCAACTGCCAACTGGCACCGAGCGGCGTGGGTGCGCCGGCAAGCAACGGAGAGGACGACTGCGGCATCCGCCGTTAACCAATACGTTCGAAAAACCGGGCTGCAAGCGCCGGCAGATGCACATGGAGGGAGTGCGAACGGCCATGGCACTCGTGGGACTGCGCCTCCACTTCACCCTGCAGTTGCCAATCGCCGCCACCCATCCAGCCAGCATCGGAGTCGAACACACAGCGCCAACGGCCACCGTCTACGCCCAGCCAGTAGTCGCCACGCGGGACCGGCGTGGCATTGAAAGCACACAGCAGCGTCGGCTCGCCAGGCGCATTGCGCTCAAAGGCGAACACCGACAACTCCGCGCTATCTACATCCACCCAACGAAAACCCTGTGGATCATGGTCTTCACGGTGCAACGCACCACGCGTCCGCAACAAGCCATTCAGGGTGCGCACGCAAGCCAGCAACCCTTGATGGTTGGGGTCCGCCAATAACCCCCAATCAAGCGCTTCCCAGTCGCGCCATTCATGGTGCTGGCCGAACTCGCCCCCCATGAACAACAGCTTCTTGCCGGGTGTGGCCCAATGGTAGGCCAGCAGCAAACGCAGGCCCGCGCGCTTTTGCCATTCATCACCGGGCATCTTCTGCAACAGCGAACGCTTTCCGTGAACCACCTCGTCATGCGACAACGGCAGCAGGAAACGCTCAGACCACGCATACATGAAACTGAAAGTGATGAGCGAATGTGCATAGCGACGGAACAAGGGATCGGTCGCCACATAACGCAGCGTGTCGTTCATCCAGCCCATATTCCACTTGAACGTGAAACCGAGACCACCCTCGGCTACGGGACGCGTGATGCCAGCGAACGTAGTGGATTCCTCGGCGGCCGTCATGACGCCCGGAAATGACTGCTGCAACTGCCAATTGACGGCTTTCACAAACTCGACAGCCTCGAGATTCTCGCGGCCACCATGTTCGTTGGGCAGCCATTCGCCCGTGGGGCGGTCGTAGTCCAAATGCAGCATGGCGGCCACCGCATCGACCCGCAGACCATCGATGTGAAATTCCTCAACCCAATACAGGGCGTTCGCCACCAGGAAGTTGCGCACCTCATGCCGCGAGTAATTGAAGATGAGCGTGCCCCAGCCTTTGTGCTCACCGCGTCGGCTGTCTTCGTGTTCGTAGAGAGCCGTACCATCGAAACGGGCCAGCGAATGCTCGTCCTTGGGAAAATGCGCGGGAACCCAATCGAGAATGACGCCGATGCCGGCCAGATGACAGCTATCCACGAAGCGCTTGAAGGCTTCCGGACTGCCATGGCGCGCCGTGGGCGCGTAATAGCCAGTCACTTGGTAACCCCAACTGCCATCGAACGGGTGTTCGGCCACGCCCATCAGTTCCACATGGGTGAAGCCTTGCTCGGCAACATAGGGAACCAGTTGCGCGGCCAGTGCATCCCAGTCGAAGAAGCCGCCATCCGCATGGCGACGCCAAGTGCCCGGGTGGACCTCGTAGATGGATACCGCTTCACCACCGGGCCACTGCGCCGCGCGACGGGCAAGCCAACTCCCGTCGTGCCAATGAAACGGTTGTTCCTCGGTGACTACGCCGCAGTTCGCCGGACGGCGTTCCGTAGCACGGGCCATAGGGTCGGTTTTTAAAACCAGGCTACCGTCCGCGCCATGCACCGCGTATTTGTAGAGTTCGCCCGCCCGCACGCCGGGAACGAACAGTTCCCAGACGCCACCCGGGCCGCGCTTCTCCATCACATGCTGCGAACCATCCCATTGGTTGAAAGGGCCGATTACCGCAACGCTCTGCGCATTCGGCGCCCACACCGCGAACCGCGTGCCAGCAATGCCTTCACGCACTCGTCCCTGGGCACCTAGCACCTGCCACAACCGCAGGTGGTTACCCTCACCGAAAAGATGCAGGTCGAAGTCGCTGATCTCGGCAGGAAACGCGCGCACCGCAGTGGGCGCTAGCGCGTGGGTATCGCCACACCGTTCCCCGCTGTCTGGGACCAGTTGTTTCATATTCCCCCCGAAGGTCGACGGCTGCAGATCCGTCGGTTCATGCCGAAGGATTCTTGCCATGGATTCATGCCGTCGAACTCAAACCACCGGACGCAAGTGCCACAGCCGTTCCGCGTAATCCCGGATGCTGCGGTCACTGGAGAAGAACCCCATGCCCACGGTATTGGCCACCGCCTTGCGCGACCAAGCATCCGCGTCGCGGTAAAGCGCATCGGCGCGCGCTTGTGCTTCGCGGTAAGCCGCGAAATCCGCAAGTACCAGATACGGTTCGTTGTCCGTAAGCAGACGGTCCACCACCGGACCGGCCTCACCGACGTTATGTGGTGAGAAATGCCCACCGCCAATAAGATGCAGCACCGCCGCCAGCTCCGGATCTGCGCGCAAGACATCGCCGGGCACATAGCCCGCGCGTCGCCGCGCCACCACCTCGTCCGCGGTCAATCCGAATATAAAGACGTTGTCCGCGCCCACATGTTCAGCAATTTCAATGTTGGCGCCATCCAGGGTGCCGATGGTCAGGGCGCCGTTCAGCGCCAGCTTCATGTTGCCTGTGCCGCTCGCCTCAAGGCCAGCGGTGGAAATCTGCTGCGAGAGATCGGCCGCGGGCATCACCTGCTGCGCGAGCGAAACGTCATAGTCCGGCAGGAACGCCACTTTCAGCCGTCCGGCCACCACCGGGTCGGCATTCACGGTGCGTGCCACGTTATTCACCAGCTTGATGACTGCCTTCGCCATGGCGTAGCCAGGCGCCGCCTTGCCGGCAAACATCACGGTGCGCGGCACGAAATCCGTCTGCGGCGACTCCAGAATGCGCTGATAGCGCCAGACCACATAGAGCAGGTTCAATAACTGCCGCTTGTACTCATGGATACGCTTCACCTGCACGTCGAACATGGACTGCGGGTCGATGACCAGCCCCATACGACGCTGCACCTCAGCCGCCAGCCGCACTTTGTTGGCGGCCTTGATTTCTCGGTACTCGGCACGGAAGGCCGAGTCGTCGACGGCCCAACGCAGACGTTCAACCTCTTCGAGGTCGTTCTCCCAACCATGACCGAGATGCCGCGTCAGCAAGGCCGACAAACCTGGGTTGGCCTGCACCAGCCAACGCCGCACCGCAATACCGTTGGTGACGTTGGTGAAACGCTCGGGGTAAAGCCGCGCAAATTCCGGGAAGAGGTCCGAACGGACCAAGTCACTATGCAGCGCCGCAACGCCATTCACGTGACGACTGGCGATGACCGCCATATTGGCCATACGTACGCTGCGGCCATGGTCTTCGTTGATGATGGACAAGCGGCGGCGTAGTTCATTCAGCGTTTGCCCCTCGCCCATGGCGGCAGCACGCCCCGTGGCCTCGTCGAGGAAGTCGCGGTTCAACACGTAGATGATCTGCAAGTGCCGTGGCAGCAAACGCTCGAAGAAATTGACCGGCCAGGTCTCGAGAGCCTCGGGCAACAACGTGTGATTGGTATAGCCAAAGGTACGGAAGGCAATCGCGCAGGCCTGCTCCCATTCAAGGCCATGCACATCAATGAGTAGACGCAGCAACTCGGGCACAGCCAGCGCCGGGTGCGTATCGTTTAACTGAATGGACCAACTGTCGGCCAAGGCCTCCAGCGCACGCCCTTCGCCCAGATGGGTCGCCAGCAGGTCCTGCAGGGAAGCAGACACGAAGAAATACTGCTGTCGGAAACGAAGTTCCTTGCCCTGCGGCGTGCTGTCGTCGGGGTACAGGATGCGCGAGAGGTTCTTGGCATCAATCTGTTCCGCCACCGCCTCCGCGTAGCGCCCTGCGTTGAACACCTGCACATGGAACGGCGTCACGGCACGGCCCGACCAAAGCCGCAGATGGTTCACCGTCGCACTGCGGTTACCGGGAACGAGTTGGTCGAAGGCCACGGCGTAGACATCTTGGGTATCCACCCACTGGTGCCGTACACGCCCGTCGGCGTCGACGCTGGAACTGCAACGACCACCGAAGTGGACGCGATAACGGGCATCCGTCCGCGGGGACTCCCAAGGGTTACGCACACGCAGCCAACTGCTGGCACGCTCTTGTTGCGCGCCCTCGTCATCGATGACCTGCTCGAAAATGCCGTAGTCGAAACGGATGCCGTACCCCACGGCAGGGTAGTGCAGCGTCGCCAACGAATCGAGATAGCAAGCCGCAAGCCGCCCGAGACCACCGTTACCCAAACCCGGATCGGGCTCGAGCCGAACAATCTCCTCGTAGCTGAACCCCAACCCGGCGAGCACGGTGCGGGTTTCCTCTTCGAGGTTCTGCCCGAGGCTGGCGACAGCATTCGGCAACGAGCGGCCCGGCAGATATTCCATCGACAGGTAGCAAACGCGCTTAGCGCCGGATTCGGCGACTCGTGTCTGCGTCGCCACCCAACTCGCACTGAGCTCCTCGTGAACTGCAAGCGAGAGGGCGTCGTAGAT
>CALPVO020000029.1 GCA_943327025.2 Janthinobacterium lividum | reverse complement strand
CTGCCATTGTCAGCCTCACCTTCGACGGTGTGGACGGCGAAAGCCTGCTGCTGGCGATGGAGCCCTTTGCAGTAGCCAGCGGTGCGGCCTGCAGCAGCGTGGGTCGCGAGCCTTCGGCGGTGTTGCGCGCGCTAGGACACGACGACGCACGCGCCGAGGCCACGCTGCGCGTGAGTTTTGGCTGGAACACCCGCGACGTGGAGGTGGATGAATTGGCGCGGCATCTGGCCCGCGTGGTTACCCGATTGCGTGCGCTGGCGGCGGGCACGGCGCTGGCCCCGGGTACGCGCGTGTCGCTCGCCGATGGCCTGCCGCGCTCGCAGGACCCTGCAGGCCAGCATTCGCGGCGGCTGCGTGGCTGGCTGACTGCGCCATTGCGCGCCTGGGCTGATTCGCCGCTGGAAGGCGGGCCCGCGGCCTGGGCTGAGGGCACGGCCGCGGAGGCCGCTTCCCGTACAATCGTGACGTTCCGTGCGGGTAGCGACGGCCATGGCGGCATGCGGGTGCGCTGGGTGGCGCAAGGCTGCCCGCACGTGTTGGGCGCCTGCGAGGTGATGGCAGAAACGTTGGAACGGGAACTTGTCTCCCGGCAACGCGGTCCCCATACCGGGCAGGAGGCGGAAGCCGTGGCCCCTGGCGCCTACCCGGCCACCGCGCTGCGTTCTTTCGCGGCCGCGGTGGACGCCCCGGCCGAGAAATTGACGCGCCTGCTGGCGGTGCTGGAAGCCGCTAAGGCTCTCAGGAACCGCTACACTGCGGGCTGAGCGAGGCTCGTGCTGCGTGCCCCCGCGCTGCCCGGCCACCCGCAAGGAGTTTGCTGACCATGGCCATCCATCTCACCCCTGCCGCTGCCGATCGGGTCCGGTCCTTTCTGACCACCCGTGGTCATGGCGAGGGTCTGCGCCTCGGCGTCAAGAAGACGGGTTGCTCTGGCTGGGCTTGGGTAGTGGACTACGCCGACGCCGTGAACCCGGAAGACGTGGTGTTCGATGCCGAGGGCGTCAAGGTCTTCGTGGACCCCACCAGCCTTGCCCTCATCGATGGCACTACCGTCGACTTCCGCAAACAGGGGCTGAACGAGTCTTTTGCCTTCCACAACCCTCAGGCGAAAGGGGAATGTGGGTGCGGCGAGAGTTTCAACGTCTAGCCGCACTGCCTGCCTGCCCCGAAGGCCTCAGGTGGGGCCTCACGTGGTGCCTCTCGGGGGGGCTCGGGGGGGGCGTCGCGTGCGCCTGGTCGGCGCTCGCCGCCGGCCTTTTGTTTCCTTTTCATTTCAATCACTTGTTTGGTGTTTTGGGGCTTGGCGGCTACACTAGCGGGCTAGGTTTTCCATTCCCAACCCTGCTTCACTTTCGTTGAGGTTTCCATGGCTATCGAACGCACCATTTCCATCATCAAGCCGGACGGCGTCCAGAAGAACGTCATCGGCGATGTCTACAACCGCTTCGAGAAGGGCGGCCTGAAGATTGTCGCGGCGCGCATGGCCCACCTCACCCCCGCTCAGGCCGGTGCCTTCTACGCCGTCCATGCGGCGCGTCCGTTCTACAAGGACCTCTGCGCCTACATGACCTCGGGCCCCGTGATGATCACCGTGCTCGAGGGCGAGAACGCCGTGGCCGTCCACCGCGACCTCATGGGCGCCACCGACCCGAAGAAGGCCGCGCCGGGCACCATCCGCGCCGACCTCGCCGACAGCATCGAAGAAAACGTTTCCCATGGCTCGGACAGCCTCGAGAACGCGGCGCGTGAAATCGCGTTCTTCTTCAGCGAAACGGAGCTCTGCCCGCGCACGCGCTGAAGCGCGTCGCTGGCTTCACCATGGACGCGCCTGCCACCAAGGTGAACCTGCTCGGGCTGACACGCGCCGAGTTGGACGCCTTCGTGGCCGGAATGGGCGAAAAGCCCTTCCGGGCGCGTCAATTGATGAAGTGGCTCTACAAGGCCGGCATCGCGGATTTCGACGCGATGACGGACTTGGCCAAGGGCTTCCGCGCCAAGCTCGCGGAAGTCGCTGAAGTCCGTCTGCCGGAGGTGCTGCTCGAGCAGGCCTCTGCGGACGGCACCCGCAAGTGGGTCGTGCGCGCCGCCAGCAAAGATGCGCCCGCGCAAGCCGTGGAGATGGTGTTCATTCCTGAACCCGGCCGCGGCACCCTCTGCATTTCCTCGCAAGTCGGTTGCGCGCTGGACTGCCAGTTCTGCAGCACCGCGCAGCAAGGCTTCAACCGTAATCTCGAGGCCGGCGAAATCGTCGGTCAGGTGTTCCTCGCCAACCAGTTGCTCGGTCGCGGGCCGAATGGCGAGCGCGCCGTCACCAACGTCGTGTTCATGGGCATGGGTGAACCGCTGGCCAACTACAAGGCCGTGGTGCCGGCCATGCAGATTCTGCTGGACGACCTCGGCTACGACATCTCGCGCCGTCGGGTTACCTTGTCCACCTCGGGCCTGGTCCCGCAGTTGCTGCGTCTGGCTGAAGAATGCAACGTGGCGCTCGCCGTTTCGCTGCATGCGCCGAACGACGCACTGCGCGACCAAATTGTGCCCATCAACCGCAAGCACAAGATTGCGGATCTGCTCGCCGCCTGCTGGCACTATCTGGAAAAGCAGAACGGCCGCAACATCACTTTCGAATACGTCATGCTCGATGGCGTGAACGACCAGCCTGAACATGCCCGCGAGCTCGTTGGGTTGCTACGCGGTCGTGAAGCGAAGGTGAACCTCATTCCCTTCAACCCGTTCCCCGGCACGAAGTACCGTCGCTCACCGGCACCGGTCATCAGCGCCTTCCGCGAATACCTGAACACGCACGGGGTTACCTGCACCACGCGGCGTACCCGCGGTGACGACATCGACGCAGCTTGCGGGCAATTGGTGGGACGCGTGGCAGACCGCACCACGGTGCGGCTCGGGACGAAGACCTTCCAAGTAGCAGTGGAGGCGGGCACGGCATGAACTGGTTCTTGTTCCCTCTCCGGGTTGTCTTGCTAGCGCTGCCTGTCGTGTCGTGCCTCTTGTTCCTGCCTGCTGCTGCCGCGCAGTCTGCGTCGCAGATAGCGCTTGCGGCCGCCACGGCGAATGTCCAGCTTGGTGTGGGGTACTTGCGGCAGGGCAATCTTGCGGTCGCACAGCAAGTGCTGGAGCGCTCCTTCGCGCAGAACCCGAAAGATCCGAACGTACATACGGCGCTCGGTTTGCTCTACGAACGCCTCGCCCAGCCCGAGCGTGCCGACGACCACTACGGACGTGCCGTAAAGCTCGCCCCGCAGGACCCGGAAATTCTGAATAACTACGCCGTATTCCTGTGCCGTCGCGGCCAGGCGCCGCGTGGCGAGAAGATGTTCCTGCAGGCCGCTGCCAACCCGCTCTATCGCACCCCGGAAGTAGCGCTCACCAACGCTGGGGTTTGCGCCCGGGGCGCGGGGCGCACCGTGGAAGCCGAACAATATCTACGTCGCGCGCTGGCGTTGAAGCCCGCCTTCGCTGACGCCTTGTTGCCGTTGGCGGAAATTTCGTTGGCCAAGGGTAACGCTTTCAACGCGCGTGCTTTCCTCGAGCGCTTGCTTTCGGCGGCACCTGTTACTGCGGAAGCTTTGGCCTTGGGTATCCGTATCGAGACCGCGGCCGGTGATGCCGCGGCAGTAGCCGCTTATCGGGAGCGTCTTGCACGCGAATTTCCGCAATCTGCCGCCGCCCGTGAGGCGCGTGAACCCGTAGCGGTCACGCAGCCGCAGGCACCGGAGAAGGGATGAACTCCATGGAACCAGAGACTCAGCATTCCCTTGAGGGAACCTTCCACGCGCCTGCGCAGGGTGATACGCCCGGCAAGCTCCTGAAGGCGGCCCGCGAGGCGCGCGGACTGTCCGCCCAGCAGTTGTGCGAGGCCATTCAACTGGAACCGCGTCTGCTCGCGGCGCTCGAGGACGACCAATTCGCGGCGTTCCACGCCCCGGTGTTTGCGCGCGGCTTCCTGCGCAAGTCGGCCACCTATCTGGGTCTCGATCCCGTCACGGTGCTCGAAGCGTACGACCGCCTGCAGCGCGGCCCTACGGCGCCCACGCATATTCCCCCCACTATTTCCCGCATCAAGCCGAAGCGCGTTTCCCCTTGGCGTTTGCCACTGCTGGGCTTGAGCGCGGTGCTGGCCGTGGTCCTGCTGGTGTGGTGGTTGGTGGTGGGGCTCGGTGGTCTCGGGCGTACTGCGGACGGCGCCACTGAAGCCGTGCCAGCAGAAGCGCCCGTCACGGAGATGACGGAACCGGTTTTTGCGGAAACGCCAACCGCGCAGGATTTGAATGCCGCCGGCGCCCCGCCAGCTGCCGCGCCCGCCGATGGTGCGGTGGATGCCGGAACGGAGGGCGTCGCTGGCGCCGCCGCTGGGGCCGACTTGGCGGCGCCCACTCCCGCGCCTGCGGCGGTGGCGCCTGTGGCTTCGGCCGCCGCTGTTCCTGCGGGTACGCGCACGGAACTGTTGGTGCAAGTGACGGGTCAGTGCTGGGTCAACGTGAACGGTCCCGGTGGGCGACGTCTCTACGTGGGCATGGCCAACGCCGGCGTGCTGCGGTTCGCCGGCCCGGGCCCTTGGCAGGTGCTCCTCGGCGATGCGCGACAGGCGAAAGTGTCGTTCGGTGGGCGTGAGCTGCCGGTACCGACGCAGCAGAACCGCGACAACTACGTGGTCCGTTTCACTGTCACCGCCGACGGCCAGCTTCGCTGACCGCCACGCCGTTTTTCGGAGCGATGAAGTCTTGAACCCGACGATCCAGCCGCTGCGCGGCATGAACGATGTGCTTCCCGCGGATATGCCTTGGTGGCATTTCCTCGAAGCCACTGCGCGCGAAGTGCTCGATGCCTACGGCTATCAGGAAGTGCGCTTGCCGTTGCTCGAGCAAACAGCACTGTTCAAGCGTGCCATCGGCGAATACACGGATATTGTCGAGAAGGAGATGTTCACCTTCGCCGACCGCGATGGCGACTCTCTCACGCTGCGGCCGGAAGCCACGGCGAGTTTGGTGCGTGCAGCCATCACCAACGGCATGCTGCACAACCAGCGGCACCGCTTGTGGACCGCAGGCCCCATGTTCCGCGGCGAGCGCCCGCAGAAGGGGCGTTACCGCCAGTTTCACCAGATTGACGTTGAAGCCTATGGCTTCGCCGGGCCGGATATCGATGCGGAACTCATCCTGCTCTCGGCGCGGTTGTGGCAGCGCCTCGGCATCTCCCGTGTGCGTCTGGAACTGAATTCCCTGGGTACGCCCGAGAGCCGGCGCGTCTATCGCGAAAAGCTTATCGAGTACTTCTCGGCGCACCATGAATTGCTCGACGAGGACAGCCGCCGGCGTTTGCATGGCAACCCGCTGCGCATTCTGGACAGCAAAAATCCGGCCTTGGCCGAGTGCATTGCGGGCGCGCCTTCGCTGGCGGATTCGCTGTCCAGCGAGTGCCGCGCGCATTTCGATGGTCTGCAGCAGTCCCTGACAGATGCTGGGATCGCCTTCACCGTAAACCCGCGGTTGGTACGTGGCCTCGATTACTATTCCCGCACCGTGTTTGAATGGATTACGGATGCGCTGGGGTCCCAAAATGCGGTGTGTTCGGGTGGTCGCTACGACGGCCTCATTCCTTTGCTCGGCGGCGAGCCTACCCCGGCCATCGGGTGGGCGCTCGGCGAAGAGCGTATCGTGTTGCTTATGCAGGAACTGGGCATCGCCCCGCCGGGCGTAGAGCCCGACGTGTTCGTGGTGGTGGTTGGCGACCGCGCTTCGCGCGCGGGCTTGGCAGTGGCGGAACGCCTGCGCGACTCCAATCCCGGCCTGAAGGTCCATGCGGGCCTCGGCGGTGGTGGGTTCAAGGCGCAGTTCAAGCGTGCGGACAAGAGTGGTGCCACGGTGGCTGTCATCATCGGCGACGATGAGGCAGACCGGGGTGTGGCGCAGGTAAAGCACCTGCGAATGGAAAACGCGCAGGAAACCTGCGCCATTGCCGACGTTCCCGCCCGCGTGGCGGCATTGCTCGGTGCGCAAGGCGGGAGATAGGCCGTGGACGATTACCTGTCGGAAAAAGAACAGATTGACACCCTCAAGCAGCGCGTCCGTGAATACGGGCCCTATGCGTTGGCGGGTGTGGTGGTTGCCGTGGGCGGTCTGTATGGCTGGAAGTATTACCAGTCGTCGCAGGCGCATCAGGGCCTCGAGGCGGCGGCGAAGGTGGAAGCCATTGCGGCCCAGTTGGGTGGCGGCGACTCCATGGGCGCCGCCAAGGCCGCAGATGCACTCCGCGACAGCTACGGCCGCACGCCGTATGCCGACGAAGCCGACCTGATGGTGGCGCGCGCGCTGGTAGATGCCGGGGACCTGCTCGGTGCCATGGCGCGGGTGGAAAATGTCATCCGCAGTACGGGCGATGAAGAAATGAAGGCCGTCGCCATGCTGCGCAAAGCGCGCTTGCAACGTGCCATGGGCAAGCCCGATGACGCGCTGAAGACCGTCAATGCGGCGCTGGAAGGCGGGCAAGTCGGCGAGCTTGGCGCGTTTGCTGCCCGTTTCCTTGAAGTGAAGGGCGACCTGCTCGGCGACAAGGGTGACGCCAAGGGCGCCGCTGCCGCTTGGCAAGAGGCGCTGGCAAAGGACAAAGACGGCGTCCTCGCCCGCGAAGTGGTGGAGCTGAAGCTCAACCAAGCTGGCGGCACGGTTCCTGAAGCCGTTGCTGCCACCGGCGGTGCGCAGTGAACCGCGCGGCTTCTTGGGCCCGCGCGCTCGGCCTGGGTGTACTCGCCTTTGGCGTACTGGTTGGCTGCAGCAAGAAAGACAAGGACGTTGATCCGCCAGCCGAGTTGGTGAAATTCGCAGCCACGGTGGACGTGCAGAAGGCTTGGTCGGCAGGTACGGGCGGCGCTGAACCCGTGCTCCGGCTGGCGCTCTCGCCGGCTGTGTCGGGTGAAACCGTTTACGCCGCAGGCCACGGTGGTGATGTGCTCGCCATTGCTGCCGCTACCGGCAAAACGCTGTGGCGCACCGATACCCGTCTGGAGCTCTCTGCAGGGCCTGGCGTGGGTGCGGGGTTGGTGGTTGCCGGCACCGCCGATGGCGATGTGGTGGCGCTAGATGCCGCTACGGGCAAGCAGCGCTGGAAGGTACGCCTTCCCGGGGAAGTGCTGGCAACGCCGGCTGTCGCGGAAAGCGGCGTGCACCTGCGCGCCGTGGACGGGCGTATTTATACGTTGGCGCTGGCTGACGGCAAGCGCGTCTGGAACGACGAGCAGGGCGTGCCACGCTTGTCGCTGCGCGGTTCTGCGCCGCCGACGCTAACCGCCGAGGCGCTGCTGGTGCCCTACGACAACGGCAAGCTGTTGGCCTATGCGCCCGTGCAGGGCGACATTCTGTGGGAAGCCTCGGCCAACCCGCCTAGCGGCAAAACCGAACTGGCTCGCCTGAACGACATCGACGGCCCAGTGGTGGTCGATGGCAAAGATGTCTTTGTGGCCGGCTTTCAGGGCCGTATCGCCATGCTGGCGCTAGACAGCGGCCAGGTGTGGTGGTCCCGCGATTTCTCCGCGAGTGGTGGTCCGGCGCTCGGCGCGGACAACGTCTACGCCACCAATGCCGCTGGCACGGTGGTTGCTCTGCGGCGCAAGGATGGTGCCCCCGTGTGGGAACAGTCCGCTCTGGCCTATCGCCAAGTCACAGCCCCCGCAGTGTCCGGTGACACGGTCGTGGTCTCTGACTTCGAAGGTGCAGTGCATTGGCTTGATGCCGGCACGGGTGCGCTCGTTGGCCGTGCAAGTGTTGGCGACCGGGTGCGTTTTGCGCCCGTGGTCGCCGGCAAACTCGTGGTGGTGCAAGACGATAAGGGCACCGTCACCGCTTTCCGAACCCGTCCGGCGCGCTAAGCGCGCCGGCGGCCGTTTCCCCCAGGAATACTCATGCTTCCCGTTGTTGCCCTGGTGGGCCGGCCAAACGTCGGCAAATCCACGCTTTTCAATGTCATTACGGGAACCCGTGATGCGCTCGTGGCGGACCTGCCCGGGCTAACCCGTGACCGCAAGTATGGCTATGGCCGTCTCGGGCCTTGCCCGAGTATCGTCATCGATACGGGCGGCTTGGTAGAAACCCCGGCCGGCATCGAACTGCCGATGGTGGAACAAACCCGTCGCGCCATCGAGGAAGCGGACCGCATCGTCTTCGTGGTGGACGGTCGCTCTGGCATCACTGCCACGGACCGCTGGGTGGTGGATCTGCTCCGCCGTACCGAGAAGCCGGTGTTCGTGGCCGTCAACAAGGCTGAGGGCATCGACGACGACCTGTTCACCGCCGAGTTTCATGCCTTTGGGCTCGGTGACCCGTATGCCATCTCTGCGGCCCATGGGCAGGGCATCCGCGACCTCATGGAGCATGTGCTCGAGGGCCTCGCTCCGCCGGAAGACGCTGAGGAAGCGGCGCCCGCAGAACGTGAAAAGCGCGTGCGCGTGTGCGTGGTTGGGCGGCCTAACGTCGGCAAGTCCACGCTCATCAATCGCTGGCTCGGTGAAGAACGCTTGGTGGCGTTCGACCAGCCCGGCACCACGCGCGACACGGTCCACGTACCGTTCGAGCGCGATGGCAACCTCTACGACTTGATCGACACCGCTGGCGTGCGCCGTAAGGCCCGCGTGGAAGGGGCGGTGGAGAAGTTCAGCGTAGTGAAGACGCTGCAGGCTATTGAAGAATGCCACGTGGTCGTGGGCGTGCTCGACGCCAGCGAAACCGTGGGCGACCAAGACGCCAGCTTGCTCGGCTTCGTGGCCAGCCGTGGTCGTGCGCTGGTCATCGCTGTGAATAAGTGGGACCACATTGCGCAAGACCAGCGCGAGCACATCAAGAACCAGATCGCTTTGCGGTTGCCGTTCGTGGACTACGCGCCGCTGCACTTCATCTCTGCGCGTCATGGCACGGGCGTGGGCGAATTGCTATGGTCTATCGACGCCGCCTATGAGTCGGCGATGAAAGAACTGCCGACGAAGGAACTGACGCGTTTGCTTGAGTCGGCGATGGTGGCTCACCAGCCGCCTATCGTTCGCGGGCGCCGCATCAAGCTGCGCTATGCGCACCAGGGCGGGCGCAACCCGCCGCTCATCATCATTCACGGCAACCAGACGGAAAGCGTGCCAGACACCTATCGCCGCTATCTGGTGAATATGTACCGCAAGGCCTACGAGCTGGTAGGGACGCCGGTGAAGGTGGAGTTCCGCGGCGAGGAAAATCCATTCGCCGGCCGCCGCAACGAACTGACGCCGCGCCAAGTGCGCAAGCGCCGTCGTCTCATCAAGCGCAACAAGCGCTAAGCGTCTGGAGTGGGCTCGCGACCGACTAGTGGTCGCGATGCGACGCGAAGGCCAGTCGGTCCATGACGCCCATCAACACTGCGGACACGACAAACGTCATGTGGAGTACGACGTACCACAGGATTTTGTCGTTCGGCAGTTCTTTGGTTTCCATGAAGATGCGCAGCAGGTGACTGCTGGAGATGGCGACGATGCTCGTGGCCACTTTCAGCTTCAAGGTGCCGGCATCCAGTTTGCCCAGCCAGCCAAGAGAGTCGGTGCCTTCGGCGTCAATTCGTGACACGAAGTTTTCGTAGCCCGAGAACATCACCATGACGATGAGGCTGCCGACCAGCGACAGGTCGATCATGGCGAGAATGGTGAGCACGAGGTCGGCCTCGGCCATCTCGGGTACGTGCATCACCACGTGGAAGGCTTCCTGGAAGAACTTGATGCCCAGTGCCACGAGTGCGAACGCCAAGCCCAGATAGACGGGCGCCAACAACCAGCGCGCAGCGAACAGAATTTTCTCGAAGTATTTTTCGAACATGGTTTGGCACCTCTGCGTGAATGGGACGGCGACGGGGAGCGTTACCGGAAGACGTTACTGTGTGGCAGTTATTTTCGCACGCCGCGGACTTCCGCGATGACTGCGCCATTCGACAAGGCCACTTCAACCCGGTCGCCCGCGCTGAGGCTGTCGCTGTTCGTCACCAGGCGCCCCTGTTCGTCGGTCACTAGCGCGTAGCCGCGGGCCAAGGTAGCCAAGGGGCTGACGGCGTCCAGTGTCCGCATCGCCAGTGCCAAGCGCTGACCTGAGCGCGCCACCATGGCAGGGCCCACCACCGCCAAGCGTTGGCGTAGCGTGGCTTCTTGCTGCGCGAGTGCTGCAAGGCGCCGCGCGGGGGAACATAGCCCCAGTCGGTGCTGCAGGTTGGCTACTTGTCGTGCCTGCCTGGCAAAGCGCATGGGCAGGGCGCCTCCGAGGCGGCGGTCGAGGTCGTCCAGACGCTGCGCCAAGCGTTGCAGTTGCGGTTCCGGCCCAGCTTGCTCCAAGCGGCCTGTCAGCCAACGCACCCGGTCCGCCACGCGGTCCAAGCGTTGCTCTTGGGCCTGCAGCAGGCGCCGCGCCGCGAGCACCATGCGGCGGCGCCACACCATCACGTCCGGAACCACCATCTCGGCAGCGGCGGAAGGGGTGGGTGCACGCACATCGGCGACGAGGTCGGCGATGGTGAAGTCCACCTCATGCCCAACGCCGCTGACCACGGGAAGGGGCGAGGCGACGATGGCTCGCGCCACCGCTTCCTCGTTGAAACTCCATAAGTCTTCCAACGAGCCGCCACCCCGCGCGACGATCAGCACGTCCACTTCCGCGCGCCGCCCTGCCGTTTCGATGGCCGCAACGATTTGCGCCACGCTGCCAGCGCCCTGCACTTGGGTGGGGTAGATAACCACCGGCACGGCGGGAAAACGCCGCGCCAACACGTGCAGGATGTCGCGGACGGCGGCGCCACTGGGGGAGGTGACCACACCGATGGCGCGGGGGAGAGTGGGCAACCCGCGCTTGCGCGCCGTGGCGAACAGTCCTTCCGCCTCCAAGCGCGCCTTCAGTTCCTCGAAGCGCCGGCGCAGCAGGCCCTCGCCCGTGTCCTCGAGGCTGTCCACCACGAGTTGAAATTCGCCGCGGGCTTCGTAGAGCGTCGTCCGGGCACGCAGAAGGACTTGCTGGCCATCCCGCGGCGGCTGACGTACCAGGACGGCCCGCTGCCGGAACATGGCGCAGCGCACCTGCGCCTGCCCATCCTTCAGGGTGAAGTACCAGTGGCCGCTGGCTGGGCGGGAAAGGTTCGAGATCTCGCCTTCTACCCAGAGCACACCCAAGCCCCGCTCCAAGGCCAGCCGGGCGGTGCCGACGAGCCGGGAGACGGTGTAGACATCGCGCGCGCTGCCGACGGGTGAGGCTGGCGCTCCGGGGCCGCCAAGACCGCTAGTTCCGGATGAACTCGAACCGCCCGGTGGCAGGGCGTGGGGTTCGTCGAAGGCACTGGTGGCGGGGGGCATGGCCCTACTTTACGGCTTGGGGCACTGGCTGTCGCGGCCGCGGCGTTTCAAGTTGTCCCCGGGGTGGCAGAACTGTAGAATCGCGCGCTTTACTATCGTTCATCCAAGGCTCCCAATCGGCGGAGCCCGCCGCCTTCTGAAGGCAACTCTCCGGGGCACTTCCCGGGAGGCCCCGCCGCAGGGTCGCCAGACGCCCGGGGCTCATCATGCGCATCATCCAGGAAGCACTTACCTTCGACGACGTCCTGCTCGTGCCGGCGTACTCGGAAGTACTGCCACGCGACGTCGACTTGTCGACCCAACTCACCCGCGGCATCCGTCTGAACATCCCGTTCGTCTCGGCTGCCATGGACACCGTCACTGAAGCCCGCCTCGCCATCACGCTGGCGCAGGAAGGTGGCATCGGCGTCGTTCACAAAAACATGTCCGCCGATGCGCAGGCCCGTGAAGTGCTGCGCGTGAAGAAGTACGAAACCGGCATCATCTCGGATCCCATCACTGTAACGCCCGACCAAACGGTCGGTGCCGTCATCGAACTCACCCGCGCCAAGGGCATCTCCGGTATGCCGGTAGTGAACGGCGCTGGTGAAGTGGTCGGCATTGTGACCGCTCGCGACCTCCGCTTCGAAAACCGTTTCGATGCCAAGGTGATGGACGTGATGACGCCGAAGGAGCGACTCGTGACGGTGCGTGAGAACGCGCCGAAGAGCGAAGTGCTCGGCTTGCTCCACAAGCACCGCATCGAGAAGGTGCTGGTGGTAGACGTGGCCGGCCGCCTCACGGGCATGATTACCGTGAAGGACTTCCAGAAGGCGCAGGAATTCCCGCGCGCCGCCAAGGACAGCAGTGGCCGTTTGTTGGTCGCCGCTGCTGTGGGCACCAGCCCCGATACGCTCGACCGCGTGGCGCAGTTGGTGGAAGCTGGCGTCGACATGGTGGTGGTAGACACCTCCCATGGTCATTCACGTGGCGTGTTGCAGATGGTGAAGCTGGTGAAAGCCCGCTTTGGTGACCTGCAAGTGGTCGGTGGCAATATTGTTACGGCTGAAGCCGCACTGGCTTTGGTCGACCACGGCGCCGATGGCGTGAAAGTGGGCATCGGCCCCGGTTCCATCTGCACTACGCGCATCGTCGCCGGTGTGGGTGTGCCGCAAATCAGCGCCGTCTCCAACGTATCGGCCGCCCTTGCTGGCACCGGCGTGCCGCTCATTGCGGACGGTGGCATTCGTTTCAGCGGTGACGTGGCCAAGGCCATTGCCGCTGGTGCCAACTGCGTGATGCTTGGCGGCATGTTCGCCGGCACCGAAGAAAGCCCCGGCGAAGTGGAACTTTACCAAGGCGGTTCCTACAAGAGCTACCGCGGCATGGGTTCGCTCGGTGCCATGGCGCAGCGCCACGGTTCTTCCGACCGCTACTTCCAGGACACCACCAGCGAACTCGAAAAGCTGGTGCCGGAAGGTATTGAGGGCCGCGTTCCTTACAAGGGCAGCTTGGTGAAGATTGTGCACCAGCTGTGTGGTGGCCTGAAGGCCGCCATGGGCTATACCGGCAGCGAGAATATCGAAGCCATGCGTACGCGCCCACAGTTCGTACGCATCACCAATGCCGGCGTTAAGGAAAGCCACGTCCACGACGTGACCATCACG